>NZ_BDBY01000105.1 GCF_001613225.1 Nocardia pseudovaccinii NBRC 100343 | reverse complement strand
CGTTCCTTGGGCATCACCGATTTCGACACCCTCGCGGCGTTGGAGTCGGAGTCGATCCACATTTTCCGTGAGGTGGCAGGTGAATTCGAGCGGCCGGTGATCCTGTTCTCCGGTGGTAAGGATTCCACGGTGCTGCTGCACCTGGCGCTCAAGGCCTTCTGGCCCGCGCCGCTGCCGTTCGCGCTGCTGCACGTCGACACCGGGCACAACCTGCCCGAGGTGCTCGAGTTCCGCGACAAGGTGGTCGAAAAGTACGGTCTGCGACTGCATGTCGCGAAGGTCGAGGACTACCTGGCCGACGGCCGTCTCACCGAGCGCCCGGACGGTATCCGCAATCCGCTGCAGACGGTTCCGCTGCTGGATGCCATCACCGAGCTCCGCTTCGACGCGGTCTTCGGCGGTGGCCGCCGCGATGAAGAGCGTTCGCGCGCCAAGGAGCGAATCTTCTCGCTGCGCAATGCCTTCGGGCAGTGGGATCCGAAGCGGCAGCGGCCCGAGCTGTGGAATCTGTACAACGGCAAGCACGCTCCCGGCGAGCACGTCCGGGTGTTCCCGTTGAGCAACTGGACCGAACTCGACATCTGGCGCTACATCGCGCGTGAGGATATCGATCTGGCGAGCATCTACTACTCGCACGAGCGCCCGGTGTACCAGCGCGACGGGATGTGGATGACCCCCGGCGTCTGGGGCGGCCCGCGCGATGGCGAGCTGCTGGAGACCCGTTCGGTGCGCTACCGCACCGTCGGCGACGGATCCTCCACCGGCGCAGTTCTTTCCGACGCGGCCGATAACGAGGCGATTCTCGCCGAGGTGGCCGCGTCCCGTTTGACCGAGCGCGGCGCGACGCGCGGTGACGACCGAGTGTCCGAGGCCGCGATGGAAGACCGCAAACGAGAGGGATATTTCTGATATGTCCGACCTACTGAGGCTGGCCACCGCCGGTTCTGTCGACGACGGTAAGTCCACCCTGGTCGGACGCCTGCTCTACGATACGAAATCCGTACTGGCCGACCAGATCGACGCCGTCACCCGCGCGTCGGTGGACAAAGGTCTTGCCACGCCCGATCTTTCGCTGCTCGTGGACGGGCTGCGCGCGGAACGCGAACAGGGCATCACCATCGATGTCGCCTACCGCTACTTCGCAACGCCCAAGCGGTCTTTCGTGCTCGCGGATACGCCCGGGCATGTGCAGTACACCCGCAATACCGTTTCCGGCGCGTCCACCGCGCAGCTGGTGATCCTGCTCGTCGACGCGCGCAAGGGCGTCATCGAGCAGACCCGTCGGCATGCCGCGGTCCTCGCGCTGCTCGGCGTGCCGAAGCTGGTGCTCGCGGTGAACAAGATCGACTTGGTCGATGATCCGGCGACCGTATTCGCCGCGATCTCGGCCGAATTCAACACCCTCACCAGCACGCTCGGCTGGGCCGCCGAGGATGTGCTGGAGATTCCGGTCTCCGCGCTGCACGGTGACAATATCGCCTCGCGCTCGGCGAATACTCCGTACTACGACGGACCTTCGCTGATCGAGCACCTCGAATCGGTACCGGTAGATGCCGACAGTTCGGGCGAGCACGCGATCGGCCTGCGCTTCCCGGTGCAGTACGTGATCCGTCCGCGCACCGCCGAATACCCGGACTACCGCGGCTACGCGGGCCAGATCGCGGCGGGCTCGGTCTCGCCGGGCGACGAAATCGTGGTGCTGCCGTCGGGCATTCGTTCCACCGTCGAGCGCGTCGATACCCCCGATGGTGAGCTCGCCGTCGCACAGGTCGGCCGCAGCGTCACGCTGATCCTGGCCGACGATGTGGACATCTCGCGCGGTAACATCATCGCCTCCCCCGCCGATGCGCCGGAGCCGATCGACTCCTTCGACGCGACCGTCTGCTGGCTCGGCGACAAGCCGCTGCGTCCCGGCGCGCGACTGCTGCTCAAGCACGGCACCCGCACCACGCAGGCGATTGTCGGCGCGCTCGTCGAGCGGTTCGACGAGCAGAACCTGACGGCCGAGGCGAGCCCGGAGTCGTTGGCGCTCAACGATATCGGCCGCATCTCCGTGCGCGTCGCCGAGCCGATCGCGGCCGACGACTACCGCGTAAACCGGCACACCGGCAGCTTCCTGCTCATCGATCCGGCGGGCGGCAATACCCTCGCCGCCGGTCTGGTCGGTGACGTGCTGACCGCAGTCGAGGTCGGAGTCTGAGGTGAGTTCGCCCGGTGGTATCGGCTCGGTGGCGCGGCTGCCGGGCGGATCCATGTGGGCGGAGCTGGAGCGATTGTCCGACCACGGACGTGGACCGAGTAGACCGATGTTCGGCCCTGTCCGGGTCACGGCTGCCACACCGATCGGCGGATACGCGGAGCCCAGACCTGCGCTCATCGCGGTGGCGCACGGCAGTCGGGATCCGCGCTCGGCCGCGACGATGTCGGCGGTCGTCGCCGATATTGCCGCCGCCCGGCCGGATATCGATGTGCGACTCGCTTTCCTCGATCTGAATGCGCCGTCGGTCGAGCAGGTCGTGAATGCCGTTGCCGCGCAAGGGCACACGCATGCGGTCGTGGCGCCGTTGCTGTTGGGCAGCGCTTATCACGCGCGAGTCGATCTACCGGGACTGCTTGCTGCCGCCCGCACCGCACACCCCCAACTCGTGCTGACGCAAGCCGACGTTCTCGGGCCCGACCCGCGACTCATCGCTACCCTCCGCGACCGCACCCTGGCCGCGCTGGAACCCGTGACATGGCCGCGGGATGGTGAAACACTGGGGGTCGTCGTGGCCGCAGTCGGGGCGGCATCGGCGGCGGCCAATGCGCGGACCAGCGAGGTGGCGAGGCAGCTTGCGGCGTTGACCGGCTGGCTTACCGAAGTCTGCTTCGCTACCACCGAACCTTCTGTCACCCAGGCAATTTCGCGTCTGCGCGCCAGGGGCGCCGAGCGGGCGCTCGTGGCGCCGTGGTTCCTCGCGCCGGGGCTGTTGACCGACCGCCTGGTGGCCGCCGCACCCGAGGTGGTGCATGCGCAGGTCATCGGACCGGACACAGCGTTGACCGAAATAGTTTGGGACCGCTACGAAACCGCGCTCTCCAGCGCATTGAGCCTCTCCGCCTGATCTTCGGCCGAGGCCTCCGAACAGTTCCGCACATGAGGCGATCACCTGTCGAATGCCCCTGCGTCTCAGGGTAACCGGCTACCCCGAATAGCGATCGGCGAATCGACGCATCGCTCCATCAACTGCGCCTGGGTTCCAGGCGAGCGTGATCCGGTTCACGTTCACGCCGCTTGTCGACATACCCCCCGGGGGGTATAAGTTTTGCTGTGTCAGAATGAAATACGAGGTCGGAGAGGCCGAATAATGAGCATCGAGACACACGCCGGGCAGCCAACCGACCACACCTCAGCTCACGGAACGCGCGGCGAGCACGCAGCACAGGGAGACCGGCGAGCGCATACCGGCCAGGCAGCGCACGCGGCCCACGCGGGCCATGGCGACCAGGCAGCACACGCCAACCACGCAGCACCGGCGCACGGCGACCACACAGCACACGGCGACCACGCGGCACACGCAGCGCATGGCGGCGGTGTACCAGGCGGTCTGCTGATCTCGCAGGACGGGTACACAATCGACCTCGCCGAAACCATCATCCGCCCAGGCGAATTCGACTTTCGGTTCCGGATCTTGGGACCGGATGGGCGCGCGGTCACCGAATACGGCGATCTGCACGATCGTGAACTACACCTGATCGTTGCCAAGCGTGAGCTGACCGGGTTCTGGCACGTGCACCCGGTGCGCGATGCCGACGGCATCTGGTCGGTGCGGCTGAATCTGGCCGATGCGGGCGCATATCGCGTCTTCACCGATATCGCACCCCGCGCACTCGGCAAAACCATCACGCTCGGTGCGGATCTCGCGGTCGCGGGTGCTTACAACCCGCAGCCGACACCCGAGCCAGCACGGACTTTCACTGTGGATGGCTATGAGGTCGCACTGGATGGCGCCCTGATCCCCGGCGAAGGTCGACTACTCACACTGACCGTCAGCAAGAACGGCGAACCGGTCACCGATCTCCAGCCCTATCTGGCCGCCTTCGGCCACCTCGTGGTCCTGCGCGCGGGCGACCTCGCCTATGTCCACGTCCACCCGAACGGCACCCCGGGCGACAGCGTCACCACCCCAGGACCCGAGATCACCTTCCACACCGCCGTTCCCGGCCCCGGAACCTACCGCCTTTTCCTGGACTTCAAGCACGCCGACACTGTGCACACTGCGGGTTTCACCCTCCGCGCATACCAGTCCTGAGCGCCAAATCGGTTGTACCGAAATACAATTCAGTCGACGTAGACGACGATAGCCGTCGCGTTGTCGTTTCCACCCGCCCGATCGGCGGCAGCCAAAAGCCGGACGACAACGGACTGCGGATCGACACCACGGCTCAACCAGTTCCGGAGGTCGTCGTAGCCGACCTGCTCGGATACACCGTCGGTGCACAGCAGGTACCTATCGCCGGGCCGCATCGTCACGCTCAGCACATCCGGTTCCGGCGCGCCACCGTGGCCGATGTAGCGGGTCAGCTGATACCGCGCAGACGCGGCCTGTGGCGAATCGAACGGATACCAACCGTGCACAGCGCCGAGCCACGCCATCGTATGGTCGGTCGTCAGCAGTTCGAGCAGCCCGGCGCGCAGCCGGTACACCCGGGAGTCACCGATCTGCACGAGCCAGTACCCCTGCGGCGCGGCGACCATGGCGGTCAGGGTGCATCCGGCCAAAGTCCGCAATTCCCGACCGATCCGACTAACCCGAGCATGCGCCGCCGCCACCGCGGCACGCAGCGCGTCCGGCCCGAGTTCCGCCGCATCCGCGACGTGTTCGACAAAGATATCCACCGCGGTCCGCCCCGCTGCCGCGCTGCCCGGCCCATCTCCCATGCCGTCGGCCACCAGCGCCAGCAGCGGCTGCGCACGAAGATAGGTGACATCGAAATTCGCCGCATAGCGCCTGCCGATATCGCTGCCCACCGCAACGTCGATCACGGGACTGCGCACCCGCGAATTCTGGCACACCGCGCCGTCGCGGGGAGGCCGCATCAGCCTCGGGGGCCGGACTGGAACGCGCTTACCGAGAGCGGTCCGGCGCCCCTCACCGCGGGGTGATCGAGTCGGCCGCGGTCGCGGATCCCGAAACGATGCGGCGGTCGATGGCGGCCAGTGCGAACTCGCCCCAGCGAATGTTCTCCTGCTCGAAGGAGATTCCGCGCAGCAAGGTCAGGTAGGGACCGATGCGCTCGGCCTCGGCCAGATACGCCTGCTCGCTGCGCCCGTCGAGCAGCCGGGCGCGCAAGCGTTCGTAGCGAGCCAGCTTCGCCTTGGACCAGTCCAGCTTCTCGGCTACCGCGGCGCGTACGGTCGGCGCATCGTCGACGTCCATGCCCTGCACCTTGACCATCAATTCGTCGCGGACGGCGGTCGGCTTGGCGGGCTCGGCGATGAATGCGCGCAGCGCGGCTCGCCCAGCCGCGGTGATCGCGTGCAGGCGCTTGTTCGGACGACGTTCCTGCTGCACGACCCGGGTCTCGATCAGGCCCTCGGCAGCCATCCGCTCGAGTTCCTTGTACAGCTGCTGGGGCGTGGCCATCCAGAAGTTGGCCACCGAGGCGTCGAAGCCTTTGGCCAGGTCATAGCCGGACGCCTCCCCTTCCAGCAGAGCGGCCAGTACCGCGTCACGTAACGCCACCCGCTCAGGGTATCAGCCTCGATGACTATTCACATTCTTGTCTAATCAACTATGGACACTAGAGTGGACACACCGATACTGTTCATAGTTGATAGACAAATAATTGACTATGAAAGGTGGAGCGATGCATCCCTTCCGCGCAGCCGTTGAGGCCCGCGACGAGGCCGCGATCGAGGCGTTGCTGGCCGACGACGTGGTATTCACCAGTCCGGTCGCGTTCAAGCCGTATCCGGGCAAGGCGATCACCGCGGCCATCCTGCGCGGGGTGATCCGCGTATTCGAGAACTTCCGCTATGTACGCGAGATCGCCGAAGCGAATGGCCGCGACCACGCCTTCGTCTTCGAGGCCACCGTCGACGGCAAGCAGCTCACCGGCTGCGACTTCCTGCATTTCGACGAGCACGGCAAGATCGACGACTTCATGGTGATGGTGCGTCCGCTCTCGGCCGCGCAGGCGTTGGCCGCGCGCATGGGCGAACAATTCGAGCAGATCAAGGCCGAGGCCACCGAGCAGATCCAGCGCGCGGCGGGGCAGGCGTGACCGATTACGACGCCATCGTCATCGGCGCGGGCAATGCCGGGCTGACGGCCGCGGCCACCTTGCAGCGCGCGGGTGCGCGAACTCTGTTGCTGGAGCGGCACAACGTTCCGGGCGGCTGCGGAACTTCTTTCCGCCGTGGCCGTTTCGAATTCGAGGTCGCGCTGCACCAACTCTCGGGTGTCGGTGCCGAAGGGCAGCCGATGTCGTTGCGGGAAGGCCTGTTCCAGCAGCTGGGTATCGCCGACAAGCTGGAATTCGTACAGGAGCACGACCTGTACCGCGCGGTGATTCCCGGGCAACTCGACCTCACGCTGCCCGCCGACTGGGATGCCGCGATCGATGCTATCGAAGCCCAGTTCCCCGGCAACCGCGACCGGACGGCGAAGTTCTTCGAATTGCTCAAACAGGTGACGTTCTGGCAGATCGCCGCCATGCGCGGGATGCCGGTCGAGCAGATCGATCCGGTGCTGTTCGAATACGGGCTACGGCCCCTGAAGGCGGTGCTCGACGAGTTCTTCGACGACGACCGGATCAAGGTCGCGCTCGGCATGTACTGGACCTATCTCGGGCAGCCGCCGTCGAAGCTGCGGTTCCAGGATCTGGCGCTGACCTTGTTCGCGTACTTCGAATTCAAGCCATGGCATCTGCGCGGCGGCTCGCAAGCCATGTCCACCGCCATCCTCGACGCCTTCCTGCAGGCGGGCGGTGCGGTGCGGTTCAACACCGCGGTCGAGGCCATTCTCACCGATGCGGACCAGATACTGGGTGTCCGGCTCGATGACGGCACCGAGGTCACCGCACGCGACGTGGTATCCAACGCCTCGCTGCCGGTCACCTACGGCATGCTCGAAGGCATCGACTTGCCCGCTGCGGTACGAGATGACCTGGCCACCAGGCGAATCGGCGTATCCGGTTTCGTGCTGCACATGGGCCTGGACGCCACCCCGGCCGAACTCGGGTTCACCACCAGCACAACCTTCGTCAATATGGACACCGACGACGACCGCACCTACGACGCGTGGCGCTCCTTCCAGCCCGCGCGCGGAATATGCGTCAGCTCTTACGATGTCGCGCCGATCGGATTCGCGCCCACCGGCTCCACCCATGTCAGCCTGATGACCCTGCAGTACGGCGAGATCTGGCGCAATGTGGCTCCGTCGGAATACGCGCGCACCAAGTTCGCCTATGCCCAAACGCTGCTCGACCTGTGCGAGACCATCACCCCCGGCATCCGGGATGCCATCGAAGAGGTCGATGTCGCAACACCGTTGACCATGATGCGCTACCTCGGCCACCCCGGCGGCACGATCTACGGTTACGACCAGGACGCCACCGAGAACTGGCTGTTCCGCAACAGCGAACGCGAAACCCACATTCCCGGACTGCACCTGGCCGGTTCGTGGGCAGGCATGGGCGGGTTCCAGCCCACTCTCGAAGCCGGCGCACGCGTCGCGCGCCGCCTGCTGCGTGCCAAGTCCGCCTGAACGGAGCACATCATGAAACATCCCCTCGCAGAAAGCTTCGACGGCGCGGCACAGATCCTCGTCGAGATCGATTCCCGCATCCCCGACACCCGCGACCACCCCGCCGAAACCCGCGCCTCCATCGAGGCCTACCACCCCCGGCGGCTGCGGCTGATCGTCAGCGAGCTCATCGACGAGACCGCGACCACCAAAACCTTCCGGCTCGAGGGTGTCGACCAACTCGAACTGCCGCCGTTCCTGGCGGGACAGTACGTCAATGTCTTCGTCGACGGCACCAGCCGCCCGTACGCCATCTCCTCGAGCCCCACCATGCTCGACCACTACGACCTGACCGTGCGGCGCGTCACCGGCGGACGCATCAGCAATCTGCTCATCGACACGGTGCGGGTCGGGCAGGTCCTCACCACGACCGGGCCGATGGGTACCTTCCACCACAACCCGCTATTCCACGGCGACGACCTGGTATTCCTCGCGGGCGGTTCCGGTGTCGCCCCGGCGATGAGCATGATCCGCGAGATCGTCGACCGCGATCTGGACCGCACATTCCACCTCGTCTACGGCTCCCGCTCCGCCGACGACATCATCTTCCGCGCCGAACTCGACGCACTCGCCACCCGATATCCCGGCGTAGTCGTCGACCACGTCATCACCGAACCCGACACCGACTGGACCGGGTCCACCGGATTCCTCACCGCCGACACGATCCGTGCTTCGACCGGTGAACTCGGCGGCCGCATGGTCTACGTCTGCGGCCCGCAGGCGCTCTACCCGTACGCGCTCGGACAACTCCGCGCACTCGGCCAGCCGCGCAAGCGAATCCGCTTCGAAGCCAATGGCGCACCGAGCGACCCGGCCGCCCAACCCCATTGGCCCGCCGACGTGGATCCCGCCGAGCGGGTGACCGTCACCGTCGGCGGCACCAGCTTCCGTACGCCACGCAACCGGCCACTGCTGGATGCGTTGGAGGACAACGGTATTCGACCCGAGGTCGGATGCCGATCCGGTGAGTGCAGCCTGTGCCGGGTGCGGATCGTCAAAGGCGAGGTGCACACCGCCGAGGAAGCGAAACTACGACTGTCCGACGAACAGTTCGGCTACACCCACTCCTGCGTGGCCTACCCGATCAGCGATGTGCAGATCGATCTTTGAAATCAGTCCGCGGTGTCCGGCAACGTGTCGATCGGCGGCAGCGGTCGCTCGCAGATCTCGCGCGCCTCGTCCGGCGGAATACCGAACATGCGCAGCAGATCCTCGGTGACCTCGTCCGCGGCCGCGGCATCGTCGCGTTCGGGATTGTCGTGCAGGAGCTGACCGAGGCATAGCGAGGCACCGGCGACGATGGTCATCGCCAGCTCCGCATCGCGGACCTGGAACCGTCCCGCGCGCACCGCGGCATCGATATCGCGTCGCGCGCGGGGCGCGAGGCCCTTCGCAGAGCTGACGAGGGCAAGACCGTGATGGAGTAGCACCTTGCTCAACGTGGGATTCTTGCGGTGCAGACGACCGGTCAAGCGGAAGCTCTGCGCGAAGATTTGCGCTGGATCGTCCATGCCTTCGGTCAGCACGTCGAGGGTTGAGCCGTGCCGATCGAGCGCCTCCTCGATCGCGGCGCGGAACAAATCCTCACGACTTTCGAAGTGGTTGTAGAACGATCCCATCCCGACGTCGGCGGCCTGGGTGATCTCCAGGATCGGCACATTCGGTTTCCCGGCGGCGAGGAAAGACTGGGCCGCGCTGACCAGCGCTGCCCGAGTACGTGCTTTTCGCCGCTCCAAGCGATTGGGTTCGGCACCTGTTTGCTCGCTCATCACCTCTCCCTGGTCCATCTCGCAATCCTAACCTGTCGAGTCAGTAATGAGGAATTCCTCAGAAAATCTTGACTGAACACTCCCTCGTAAGTGACGATATACTCAGTTACTGAAGGGAGAAGCCGATGATCGACCAGCACGACCCGCATACGGGTCTGCACAGCGAATTCGGCGCCGAGGCGGGTGAGCATCCGGGGCGAGCGCGGAATCCGATCATCAAGGTGCACGATCTGGCGTGGCTGGAGTTCGAGAAGCCCGACCTGGCCGCCGCCGAAATCTTCGCTCGCGCTTTCGGTTTCACGACGGTGCTGCACACCGCGGACGAATTGCAGCTGCGTGGCACCGACCCGGGTGCACCCTGTGTGGTCATTCGCCGGGGTTCGCGGTCGAGGTTCATCGGCCCCGCATTCCAGGCGGCGGCCGCCGCGGATCTGCTCCGGCTGGCGCAGGCCACCGGACCCGAGCCGGTGCCGCTGCCGGAAAGCATCGGCGGATTCTCCGTCGACCTGTCCGATCCGAGCGGTTTGCGGGTGCGAGTAGTCGCCGATACGCATGTGCTCGCCGCCCTGCCCGCCCAGCAGCCGCACACCCTCAATTTCGGCCACGAAATCCCGCGCATGAACCGGACCCAGCGCCCGCCGCGGGAACCGGCGCAGGTGCAGCGGCTCGGGCATGTGGTCGTCCAGACGACCCGCTATCGGAAGACGCTCGACTGGTATCTGAAACACCTGGGTCTGATCGTCAGCGATTTCCACTACTACCCGGGTCAACGCGACCGCGGCCCGGTCATGAGCTTCATCCGTTGCGACCGCGGCCGCACCCCCGCCGACCACCACACGGTGGCGCTGTCGCTCGGCCCGGTCAACCGGTATATGCACTCCGCCTACCAGGTCGCCGACTTCGATGCCCTGGCCGCGGGCGGTGAATATCTGCTCGACCACGGTTACCAGCGGTCATGGGGTATCGGCAGGCATATCCAGGGCAGCCAGATCTTCGACTACTGGCGCGATCCGGATGGGTTCATGGTCGAGCACTTCAGCGATGGCGACATGTTCGACAGCACGGTGGAGCCCGGCTGGGCGCCGATGACCGCATCCGGGCTGGCCCAGTGGGGACCGCCCGCCACCAAGGACTTCCTCGGCCTCAAACCCGGCCGGGAATCGGTTCGCGAACTGCGCGGCATATTCGACGCGCTGCGTGCGGACAACGAATTCGATCTACGCCGCCTGCGCGGTCTACTGAAAGTTGCCAACTCATGAGTATTTCCGTTCTCCGTACCGCCGATGCCTGGTGGGTATCGACGCCGACGGGGGCCGCGTGGGTGGATACCGCGGCGGCCACCACCGGTCAGTTGCTCGCCGACCGGGCGGCGCTGGCGGCTGCTGCGTCGAATACCGAAATCGTCCCCGTCGAGAGCCTGGCGCTGGTTTCACCGGTGACCGCACCGTGCCGAGTGGTCGCGCAGATGACGAATTTCGCATCCCACGTGCGGGATTCGGGCGGCGACCCCGGGACCGTGCCCTTGACGTTCTTCCGCAAATCCTCCGGTTCGATCAGCGGACCGCTCGACGATGTCATCCGGCCCGCGCACGTGCAGTTGCTGGATTACGAGGTGGAGATCGGACTGGTCTTCGGTAAGGAGATGCCGGTCGGGACCGCGATCACCGCCGACAATCTCGCCGAGTACGTCGCCGGGCTCGTTGTCACCAATGATGTTTCGGCGCGTGATGTGCAATTGCCGAAAACCCAGTTCTACGAGGCGAAGTCGTATCCGACCTTCACGCCGGTGGGTCCGGCGCTGGTGCTGCTGGATGCCGACGAGCTGAAGCGGTTCACCGATCTGCGGTTGCGGCTGTGGGTCAATGGTGCAGCGCGCCAGGATATGACGGTCGCCGATATGATCTACGGTCCCGTCGAGACGCTGCAGGCGCTGACCCGATTCCAGCGACTCGATGCGGGTGATCTGCTGCTCACCGGTACCCCGATCGGCACCGCGATCAGCGCCCCGCCGAAACCGGTCGAGATCATCGCCTCGCTGCTCCCGGCGGCGACGAAGTGGAAGCTGTTCTTCAAGGGGCAGGCCAAGAACCCGAAGTATCTGCGCGACGGCGACATCATCGAGGCCGCGGTGGCTACCGATGACGGCGCGATCGATCTCGGTCGCCAGCGTACGGTTGTGCGGTACGCGCGGTGAACATGACGACAACGGATCTGCTGTGGCCGCGCTACTCGGGCCCCGGCGACCTGGCCGAGATCGAATCCCTGCCGCTGGAAGAGCGTGGGCTGCCGGAATCGACCTACGCACTGCTGGTCCGCGCCACCGAGCTCTGGCCCGACCGAAACGCGCTCACCGTATTGCCGGAGGCCGCTCGATGGCGAGAACCCTTGCAGCGCAGTTACTCCGAACTCCTGTCGGACGTGCACCGCTATGCGAATCTGCTGCACCGGCTCGGTATCCGACGCGACTACGCGGTCGCATTGATGGCACCCAACTGCGCGGAGTTGATCCCCGCGACGCTCGCCGCGCAGCTGGCCGGTATCGCCGCACCCATCAATGGCGCGATGTCCGGTCGGCATATCGCGGAACTGCTGCGCCGCTCCGGTGCGAGAGTGCTGATCGCGGCAGGGCCCGAACTCGCCACCGACACATGGGAATCCGCACTCACCCTGGCGAATGACCGGCTGCTCGATGCCGTACTCGTGCTGCGCCCCACCGGCGCCGCCGAGCCGCACCCGCTGCCTTCGATCGACGGTGTGCATATCGGCTATTTGAATGAGCTTGCCGCCGAGGATGATTCGAACTCCTTCGCCGGACAGCTCCCGGCATACGACGATCTGGCCGCGCTGTTCCACACCGGCGGCACCACCGGCGTGCCGAAACTGGCCGCGCACACCCATTCCGGCGAGATCGCCAACGCATGGATGATCGCCGCCAACTCCCTGCTCGACGCGGATGCGACGATCTTCGCCGCACTCCCGCTGTTCCATGTCAATGCCCTGGTAGTGACGCTGCTCGCGCCGCTGTTCAAGGGGCAGCCGGTGGTCTGGGCCGGTCCGCTCGGCTACCGCGATCTCGCGCTGTACGGCGAATTCTGGAAGATCGTGGCGCACTATGGCATTGCCGCGATGAGCGCGGTTCCGACCGTATATGCCGTACTGGCGCAATGCCCCGTCGACGCCGATATCAGCAGTCTGCGCTACGCGATGGTCGGCGCGTCACCGCTGCCGCGCGCGGTGCGGACGAACTTCCAGACACATACCGGTGTCACCCTGGTCGAGGGCTATGGACTCACCGAGGCGACCTGCGCGACCGCCCGTAGCTATCCGGATCGTCCGCGACCGGGTGCGGTCGGGCAGCGGATGCCCTACCAGCAGGTGCGTGTGGTGCGCGCGGGCGACCGGGAGCCGCTGCCCGCCGGTGCGATCGGCGTGCTGGAGATCAGTGGCCCAACGGTTTTCGCAGGCTATGTGACGGGCCGCAATGAGCAGGGCCACATCCTCGACGGCCTCGGCACCACGGTTGACGGCTGGCTCGATACCGGCGACCTCGCGCACATCGATGCGGACGGCTTCATCCATCTGCACGGCCGCGCCAAGGATCTCATCATCCGTGGCGGGCACAATATCGACCCGGCGCTGATCGAGGACGCACTCCTGTCACATCCACAGGTCACCGCGGCCGGTGCCGTCGGACGTCCCGATGTCCACGCCGGAGAAGTACCCGTTGCCTATGTCACGCTCCAAGCCGATGCCGATGTCACCGAGCCGGAACTGCTCACGTGGGCGAGCGAACGGGTGCCCGAGCGAGCGGCCGTACCGAAATCCATTGTGGTCCTGGACGCATTGCCGGTCACCGATGTCGGTAAGCCATACAAGCTCGGGCTGCGCGCCGATGCGACTCGACGTGAACTGCAGGACGCGCTCGAACAAGTCGCCGGGGTGCACAGCGTCACGGCGGCAGTAGAAGACGGGGCGATCATCGTGACCGTCGAACTGGAAGCCGCCTCCGACGGTGTCGCCACCGCAATCCTCAGCCGGTATGCAATCCGCTGGAAAGCCGTGGTCCGGCAGTGAATCTCGTGATCGGCGCGAGCCGATGAACTCGGTTCCGGTGGTCGTCGTCGGTGCGGGCCCATCGGGCCTCACCGCGGCGACGCTGCTGGCCGAATACGGCATCGAAACCCTGGTGCTGGAACGGTGGGACGGCATATATCCGCAGCCTCGGGCGGTACATCTCGACGGTGAAATCCGCCGGATACTCGCACGTCTCGGCGTAGGGGACGACTTCGACGCGATCTCGCGTCCGGCGCTGGGTCTGCGATTGATCGACCCCGATATGCGGGTACTCGCCCAATTCGATCGCGATCCGGCGGGCGGTGCCAACGGCTACCCGGAGGCGAATCTATTCGACCAACCGGAGCTCGAAGCAATCCTGCGTGCCAATGTGCGGCGGTATCCCGGCATCACCCTCCGCGGCAATGCCGAGGTCGTCGACGTGACGCAGGAAAACGACTGTGTACGTGTCGATTTCACCGATCGCGTGACCGGCGCGGCCGAGTCGATCCTGGCCGAATATGTGCTTGGTTGCGACGGCGCGAACAGCGTGGTCCGGTCCGCGATCGGAGCCACGATGCGCGATCTGAACTTCGCACAGCGCTGGCTCGTTGTCGATGTGGACACCGCTGCCGATATCGGGGAATGGGAAGGGGTACACCAGGTTTGCGACCCGGTGCGTGCCGCGACCTACATGCGGATCGGAACGACTCGCTACCGCTGGGAATTCCGACTCCGCCCCGGTGAAACCGCCACAAACTACGGCGATTTGACGAGCCTGCAGCCACTGATCGCGCCCTGGACCGGGAACACTCCGTCCGAGGAACTCCGGCTCGTGCGCGTCGCCGAATACACCTTCCGCGCTCAGCTCGCCGACCGCTGGCGTTCCGGCCGGATGTTCATTCTCGGCGATGCCGCCCACCTGACCCCACCGTTCATCGGGCAGGGCATGGGCGCTGGGTTACGCGATGCGACCAACCTGGCCTGGAAGCTCGCGGGCGTCCTCGCCGAAGACCTGTCGGCCAGCGTCCTGGATACCTACGAAATCGAACGGAAACCACACGCGCACGCCATGATCAGGCTCGCCAAGTTCATCGGATGGGCCATGACCGACGGCGGTGAGTTCGGAAATCTGCTGCGTCGCCTCATGGCGCCGCGGGTGCACCACCTGCCCGGCTTCGCCGAACTGGTCACCAACGGACAGACGCCGCCGCTGCACCGATCCGAACTTGTTGTGGCGCATCGCTTTTACCGAGGGCTGGCGGGCAAACTGGTCCCGAACGCACTCCTCGACGGCCGTCGCTTCGACGATATCGCGGCGGGCCGTTTCGCGATCGTCACCGCCGTCCAGCCGACACCGGCACAGCGCCGCGAGATCGAAAAGCACGGCGGTGTCATCGTCATCGCGCAGGGAGCGTTGCGACGCTGGCTCAGGCACGGACGCGGTGCCCTCATCCGTCCCGACGGCACAGTGCAGCGAACCAGCCGTCAACTGTCCGACCTCATCGCCGACTTGCCGCGATTCAAGGCACCCGCTCCGGGTGATTCATCACGCGTGCTGCATCCCGACGTGTAAGCAGAGGATCTCAGCCCAGCAGCCCGTTCACGATGGTGTGCGCGGTGGCGACACCGCGATCATCACCCATCTGCAGGGCGGTATTGGCCGCGCTGATCACCGCATCGAATTCGAAAGCCATGGCATCGGCATCGCGACCGGCGAGATCGCCCTGTTCCTGCGCGTGCCGAATCTGCTTGGCCAAGAAGTCGAGCCATTCGCTGCGATCCTCGGCGATGGCGTCGCGGACCGGGCCGGGCTTGCTGTCGAATTCGGCGATGGTGGCCACCCGGAAACAGCCGCCCGGAAAAGTCGGGTCGGTGATGTGGTCGAACCAGCGGTCCATGATGGCGCGCAGGCGGGGTAAGCCGCGCGGTTCGCTGAGGCTGGGCGCGATCACTCGTTCGACGAAGGCCTCGCGGGCCACCTTCACCGCGGCGACCTGCAGCGCTTCCTTGGTGCCGAACAGGGTGGCTATCCCACTTTTACTGATGCCGAGATCGGTCGCGAGACGGCCGATACTCAGGCCGGTCAGCCCCTCGATGGAGGCGACGTCGGCGGCATGTCTGGCGATCGAGGCCCGGGAACGCGCGCCTTTGGCGAGGCGCTGATCGGTGCCCTGCGCGGTGGATGTCGACTCGGCCATGAGGCCATTCTTCCACTTCCGGGTTGCAAATACGAACGTACGGTCGTACGTTTATTGCACGAACGGTCGTACGTTTAGATTTCGCCTCACCGAAGGATCTCCTCATGACCGAAGTGTCCGAGCGGACCGACAGTCCGCCGACCTCGAAGGCCGCCGTGCGCACGCTCGTCATCGCCTGTGGCGCGGCGTTCATCGCCTTCCTCGATCTGTCCGTCGTCAATATCGCGTTTCCCTCGATCGCCCGCGACTTTCCCGATACCGCGACAACCACGCTGACCTGGGTGGTCAGTGGATATGCCATCGCCTTCGCGGCACTGCTCACCCCGGCGGGCCGCTTCGCCGACACCCTCGGACGGCGCAGGCTGTTCCTGATCGCACTGGCCGGTTTCGCGGTGACATCCCTGCTGTGCGGCCTCGCGCCCACCGCGGGCTGGCTCATTGCCGGACGCCTGCTGCAAGGTGCGACGGCGGCGCTGATGGTGCCGTCCGCACTCGGACTCGTCCTCACCGTCACCCCGCGCGAGAAGATCGGTGCGGCCATCGGAGCCTGGTCTGCCGCAGGCGGTTTCGCCGCGGTGGTCGGTCCGGCGATCGGCGGCGCGCTGGTCGAGACCTTCGGCTGGCGAGCGGTATTCGTCATCAATATCCCGGTGGCGATCGCGCTGATCGCGCCCGGGCTGCGCATTCCCGTGCCCGATATCCGTCAGCCCGGCAGCGCGCTGCCGGACCCCATCGGGACCATCGCCATTGCCCTCGGACTCGGCGGCGTGGTCGCCGGGGTGACCGAGGGGCAGCGATGGGGCTGGACCGCACCCGGCACACTCGCTGTACTCGGCGTCGGCGCACTGCTGATCGTGGCCGCGCTGATTCGCTCTGTGCGCCACCACAATCCGGCCATCGCGGTCGAATTGTGGCAGAGCAGGCCGTATGCGCTGGCCAATGCCGCCTCGTTCGTCTTCGGTGCGACCATGTTCGCCTGGCTGCTCGCCGGACCGCTGTTCCTCGATGCGATCTGGCAGTATTCGGTGCTCGGCTCGGCCGCGGCATTGACGGTGGGCGCGGTGTCCTCGATGGTGACCGCGACGATTGCCGGTCGCGTCACGGCGGCGAGCACGCGGCGCTGGCTCGGTGTTCTCGGGGCGCTGATGTACACCGGCACCAATGTGTGGATGAGCACCGATACCTTCGGGCCGACACCGGCGCTCTGGTCCGCGTGGGTACCAGCTGGGCTGTTCGGTGGCGGTGGCGTCGGGATCGTCGTGACGGTGCTCGGCACCGCCGCCGCGAGTTCGCTTCCGCCGCAACGCTTCGCTGCCGGAATCGGCATGAATCTGACCGCCAGGCAGGTGGGCGGTGCGCTCGGCGTCGCGGTGCTGGCCGCGGTCTTCGCCGCCGATGCAGACGATGCGCTGGCCGCCTTCCACACGCTGTTCGCCGTTTGCGCGGGCATCGGTATCGCGTCCGCATTGATTATCGCGATTCCGGCGCGCATCCCTGCTGCCGTTCCTACCCAGAGCTAGGAGTCACCTTGACGCACAACGGTATTCGTACCGAAGCCAACGACCCGATGCTGTTGTCGAACACCGCCGCACTCGAACTGCTCGCCGACGCACCCTGGCAGCGCTACGCGGTAATCGGGGATTCGATAGCCCATGGCGTCGGCGATCCGAGCCCCGGGTACGACACCGCCGGATGGGCAGATCGCGTCGCCGCGGTGTTGACGGCGGCGAATCCCGCTCTGGCATATCTGAATACCGGCCGGATCGGCGCGACGTCGGCGCAGGTACGCGCCGATCAACTGCCGCAGGTGCTCGAATTCGCACCGGACCTGGTGCATATCAGCTGCGGCGGAAACGATCTGTTCACTCCCGGCGGCAATCTCGACGAGTTGCGCACGAATCTCGACGCGATCTTCGGCGCGCTTGCCCGCGGCGGGGCACAAGTGACCACCTTCACCCTCGCCGATGTGTGGGAGGCGGAACGGATGGCGCCGATGCGCCCGATGCGGGACCGGATGTCGGCGCTCAACGACATCACCCGCGAGTTGGCCGCTCGTTACGACGCCGTGCTGGTGGAGTTCTGGGACCATCCGCTGCGGCTGCGGCCGGATGTGATGAGCGCCGATCTCATTCACTTCACGATGAGCGGGCATGCGGTGGTGGCCACCGAAATGGTGCGCGCGCTGCACGGGCTGCTGCCCGAACCCGCGCATTGATCGAAACCAGGCACCGGGCCGCGTTCGAGCTGTCACTCGGAGGCGGTCCGGTGGTCTTCTCATCGACGCTTATGACCGCCGAGGGCGACATCTTCTCGGCGTGCAACCGCCGAGCCGGATACCCGATCGGCGTTCGCAAACGCCAAATCCCATCGTGAATGCAGATCAGGGCAGAACCCGCGGCACCGCGTCCGGAGCCATGGCCCGAGCAACAGACCGATGACGCCCCCGTGCACCGGTCAGCGCGCCGCTGATACCGCACGGAATCGGTATGACGACGAACCCGGACAAGCACGCCGCAACGCCGGGCACTCCCCGACCGCGCCCGCGAGTTGGCCAGCGGGTTGTGGTTCTTCGCATCCGGAGTGGTAGCGACATCCTTGAGCGAGATGCCCGCCGCCACCGGCTCCAGGACCGGCGCCGACTCGGAAATTAGCTGCACCGCCGAGGCAGGCAACCAACGCGGGGGCGGTTCCCGGAGCGGCCGAGGCCACCCCCGCGAATGTGACCCTCACAGCCGATGGCAGCATCCCGGCGATCATCTTGCGGCCTGCGTTCTTGAAGATCCGAGCGTGCACCACGATCATTCGCGGTGCGCGGATCGATCTGCGTGATTCGATTTGCCGTTGCGATCACTCGCCGTATCGATCGACGAGTTCGGCACCGAGCACCGCCAACTGCGCCTGGACCGATCGCGGTGCCAGCACTTCGATTTCGGCACCCCAGCCCGCCAATTGTTGGGCGATCATGCGCGGTGTCGGTGCGGTGATGCGGACCTGAACGCGCCCATCGGCCACCGGGCCGTCCACCTCACAGTGTCGCCCCTGCTGCTTGCGCAGGACCGGAAGTAGTTGCGGCGCAACCAGTGCGGTGGCGGATGTGGCGGCACGACGCTGTTCGACCTCGCCGACCACCTCCGCCCAGGCGGTGGATAGATCGAAATCCGCAGGGCGGCGCGCAACTTCGTCGGTGATCGTGGCCTCGACGATGCGGTCGACGCGGAAGGTGCGCCTGCCACGGTCGGTGCCTGCGATCAGATACCAGATGGCGTCCTTGTCGATCAGGCCCCACGGGTCGACGGCGCGCCGGGTGCGCTCCCCTGCCCGCTCGTATGTCAGCTGTACTTTGCGGCGTTGGACGACCGCGCGCTGCAGCAATTCGACGAGCTGCGGCCGGACCTGATCGTGCTCACCCCAGCGCGCGGGATCGATCACCACCGCGTCGGCCGCGGCCTCCGCATCGGTGCGGAAGGTCTGTGGGAGCGCGCGTACCAGCTTGCGCAGCGCCGACTTCACCTCGGGCACCGCGCTCGCGGACGGGCCCGCCAAAAGGAACAGCGCGCGAGCCTCCGGTTCGGTGAGGCCACTGAGATCCGTGCGCGCGCCGCCGACCAGCGACCAGCCGCCGCCGCGGCCCGGCTGCGGATAGACCGGAACTCCCGCGGCCGAGAGCGCCTCCAGGTCGCGGCGCGCGGTCGCGACCGATACCTCGAGTTCGGCGGCGATCTCGGAAGCCGTCACCCGTCCGCGGGTCTGCATCAGCAACAGGGTCGCCACCAATCGGTCTGCTCGCATGAGCGCAATTCTGCCGAAAAAAGTGCTCATTCGGTGAGCACTTTAGGCGGAATCATGGATCGCACAGAACCCGATCAGAGGAGACAAAGATGTTGCGAGGAATGGCCACCGTTTCGTTCTACGCCGACGACCTCGAGGCCGCGAAGGACTGGTACACCGAGGTCCTCGGCCTCGACCCGTACTACGCGGTGCCCGGCGGATACTACGAATTCCGCATCGGCGACTACCAGCACGAACTGGGGATCATCAATCGCAAATTCGCCCCCGCAGGCGCACAGAACGCCCCCGGCGGAGCAATCCTGAACTGGCACGTCGACGATGTGCAGGCAAGTTTCGACCGACTCGTGGCCCTCGGCGCCAAGGAATACGAGCCGATCACGCCACGCGGCAACGGAGACTTCATCACCGCCGCAGTAGTAGACCCCTTCGGCAACGTCCTCGGCATCATGCAGAACCCCCACTACCTGGAAATCCTCGGCCGCACGTAAAGCGCCCACCCAAGCTTGCCCCGAGAACGCACCGGTTGAGCGTCCGTTCCCGAGGTTTGCCCACCCCTTCGCAACATCGCCGACGGCTTGCCTTGCCCCGAGAATGCACTGATGGCGGGCTCTCTCGATGTTCGCCTCCACCAACGCATGCTGATCATCGATCCAGGTCACTGCCCGACCTGCGCTCCAGGAAGGCGGGTACTCGCAGGGTCCGCCCGCCCTTCGCGAAGCAAGCATGCCCTGCCTAGAGAGTGCATTGGCGGAGGGGCACTCTCGATGTTCGCCTCCACCAACGCATGCTGATCATCGATCCAGGTCAATGGCCCGACTAGCGCTCCAGGATTTTGGCCGGGCGGGAAATTGCAGGGTCTACCGGCGCCTTCGCGACGCCACCCAAGGCATGCCCTGCCCCGAGAATGCGGCGGTGGCGGGGCGCTCTCGGGAGCTGGCCCTTCGCTACGCCACCCCAGGCATGCCTGTCCCCCCGGGAATGCTCGGCGGCGGGGTGCTCTCGGGGTCTGTCCGCCCTCACAGGACGCGTCCCGAGGTTCACCGTGCTCTGAGAATGCAATGGTGGCCGGGCCCTCATTGAGCTCGCCTGCCCCCTTCACTACGTCGCCGACGGCTTGCCTTGCCCGAGAATGCATTGGTGGAGAGGCTCTCTCGATGTTTGCCTCCACTAGCACATGGTGATCATCGGTCCAGGTCAGTGGCCGAACCAGCGCTCCAGGATTTTGGCGACGCCGTCGGCGGCGACGTCGTCGGCGACTTCGTCTGCCCAGTTGCGGACTTCGTTCGGTGCGTTCGCCATCGCGACGGAATGTCCTGCCCAGTGCAGCATTTCGCGGTCGTTGTAGCCGTCGCCGATGGCGAGCGTGGCGGCTCGGGGGATGCAAAGTGCGGTGCGCAGGCGCTCCAGTGCCCACCCCTTGGAGACGCCCCGGCGCGAAACGGTAAGCCACGGGCCGAATTCGCCGTGTACCCAGCTCGCACCCGGTACCCGCAGTCGGGTGAGCAGGCGCAGCATCTCTTCCAGGGAACCGTCGGGCCACCAGCCGTTCAGTCGCGGGGTCGGCTCGCTGCTCAACGCGCCGTCATCGACGAGAACGTATTCGCCGATAGAGAATTCGCCCGGACTGGCGCCCGTGGCCCAGGTGCCGATGCCGACCTTCTCCACCGCGAAGATCATCTCCGGAAACAGAGCTCGCAAGGCGACGACCGCGGGCCCGGGATCGAAGGTCTGCACCGCCACCGGCTCCCCCCTCGCCACATCGATGTGCACCGCGCCGTTGGAACACAAGGCGTGTCCATCGATAAGTCCGAGCTCCTGCAGCACCGGACGCGTCGTCATCAACGTCCGCCCGGTCGTCACAACCACATGCGCCCCCGCCGCCACCGCCGCCCGCACAGCATCGATCACCCGTTCACTGACCGGCGATCCCGTCTGCAGCAACGTTCCATCGACATCCAGCGCAATAAGCTGAGGTCCCCCGTGTACCACCAACCCATTGTGCATCGCTATGGCACTCGGCGTCATCGAAATTCGACCGGTCCGAATGTGCCCAGCACTCGCTGACAGACCAGCGAAACGAACAGCCGCGCTCCTGCACGGAACCCGCGCCCCTCATGAACACCGAGAAGAAGTGCGAATTCTGACAAACGGTGCAGATCTACCCGCGCATTGCCGTCCGCCTCGCCCCAACAGCCATGCGGACCAGCGACTTTCACCCGAGCACCGATGCTGCCGCGGTGACTATGTCTGGCGGCGGCGGGCTTCGCGATAGCGATGCTGCGGCGCAGTAGGTTCGGACGGCGGAATTCGCGGGCGCTGCCCCGCGGCCACGCTGCGGTCTCCACTGCTCTGCCACAGGATCTCGGCACGAAGTGCCACCCGCACCAGTGCAGCCGCAGCAGCGATGCCGACCGCGCACCGGCCGCACGCACAGCAGCACTGCATCTCGGGTCGAAGCGGATGGTCGCCACCATCATCGATCGGCATGGGTCGAGGTCGGCGCCCACTGCACGCGCGGCTCGTATTCGACGCTGTGGCAGGCGAAGAAGTCCTGGGATTCTCCCGAACGCGCGGCCAGGCCGAATATCGGCGGGATCGCAAGTGTCACGCCAACTCAGAACGGTAACCCGCACTTACCAACGCTAAGAGTGCAGATCCGTGCAAGCACATGGGCGTTCGGATGCAGCACCAGCGGCCGTGCGTATCAACGACTTCACCACTCCACCCCCACCGCTGCCGATGCCGCCACACACCGAACCCGGCAACCAAGTCCGCCAGAAGATGCCACCTGTCAACGGTCATCGGGAACAGGCTCTGGCACACATTCCGTGCCCCCGTGGCATCGCCCCCTCCCTCACATTCTGCGCTGTTGGTCGGTCGATCAGGTGGAACTAGTGGCGGCATCGGCCGAGAGAATGCCGCCGTCAGTTCCACGTGATCACTTGTCCAGTAGTGCATGCCACCGAATCTGGTGCTGCCGCGGCATTCGCAACCGGTCGGCTACGAACCGGCGGCCCGAATGCCGCACTCCGTCTGAGAATCGCGCCCCCGCACGGGCACGCCTGAGGAGTGCGAATGCCGAGAATCCTTGACGCTTCGACGATCACGACCCTCGTCGTACTGCCCCCGCGCAGACCTTTCGCGCTACTGATACGTCCAGATGATCACCCGCGGGGTTCCGCCCACAATCGGCCAACGCCGTTCCAACCACCGGTGCAATCGCAAGCTCCCACCCCGGCCCCTGCTCAGAAGACGATCGCGGTCCGCCACCAACCTCCATGCAAGCGCTGCGCTGCGGGCTACCCGAGGAATACCACCCCGGACAACCTGTGGGCACCGCCCACGAAAGGCCAACACCGTTCAACCGACCCGCGCAATCGCGCAAGCTCAAACCCGGCCGCGCTCAGTAGACGATCGCCCGCCACCGCCAACCTCCATGCAGGCGCTGCGCTGCGGCCCACCCGAGGAGTACTACCGCGGACTACCTGCGGGCACCGCCGCCACCGCCGTAGCCGCCCGAACCGTGGGAGGAGATACCACCGGAGGAGGCGCCGCCCGAGCTGGTGCTGCCGCCGGAAGTGGTTCCGCCGGAGAACTTGCCGCTGGAGGAGGGACCTCCGGTCGAACCGCCGACCGTGCCACCGCTCGTCGAACCTCCCGACATACCACCGCCCGTCGAACCTCCCGTAGTACCACCACTCGTGGAGCCTCCCGTGGCACCGACAGTCGCGGAGCCGCCCGTAGTACCGCC
>NZ_BDBY01000104.1 GCF_001613225.1 Nocardia pseudovaccinii NBRC 100343 | reverse complement strand
AGCATCGGTCGATCACCGTGGAGAATCTGCTGACCGAATCGTCCGGCCTGGCGGTGGGTATACTCTCCGAGGGTATCACCGGGGTGATTCCGATCGATCCGAATACTGCCGTGCAGGCGCTCGGAGTGCCGTTGGAGAATCCGCCGGGCGCGGCATTCAGTTACAGCGAACGCGCTGTCGATCTGCTCGCCTATGTCATCGAGTTGGCCATGGGTGAGCCATTGCAGCTGTTCGCGCAACGTGAGCTTTTCGATCCGCTCGGCATCGAACGCGGCGATTATTATTGGGCGCGCGATCGCGCCGGGCACACCTACGGATACGCCCATCTGCTGATCCCGCCGAACAATTTCGCGAAGCTCGGCCTGCTGGTGAGCAACAACGGGCGCTGGGGCACACGGCAACTCGTCTCCGAGACCTATCTGCGCATGGCACGCCAGCCGTCACCAGCGAACGAGTGCTTCGGCTATCTGTTCTGGATCGGCCTCGGATGCTCTGAGAACTCCGGCTTCCTGCCCGCCGACATGTACTTCATGGTCGGACTCGGCATGCAGAACGTCTTCATCGTGCCGAGTCTGGATTTGACGGTGGTGTGGACCGGAGTCTTCGGAAGTGTCAGCAACCAGGACATCGCGGGGGCCCTGCAGAACACCACGGAGCTGCCGCACGAATTCTTCCGGCGACTGTTCGCGGCATTCCAGGACCATCCGGTGCCCGATCCCGGTCCGTATGTCGAACCGCCGTCCCGCGAGGATCCGGGCGGGTATGTGGATACGAATCTGCTGATCGCCGTCTTCGGTGTCGGGCCCGCGGCATATCCGGGCTGCAATGTCTTCAGTTGCCTGAACTATCCGTTGGCACCACCATCAGCGGATACCCCGCCGGGCTGCGTCGTTCAAGTCTGCCTCGGTCCGGATCCGCGCACGCCCGGCATCCGCTGAATCGACGCCGAAGAAGGGGCGCCACTGCGTCTGCCCACCGCCCGACTCCGATCTCACACTGCAGAGATGATCTAAGGCGCTCTCGGGCCTCTGTACGCCCGCGATGACAGCGCGATCCGAGGATGCGCGGCCCGCATTACCGCCGCCAAGCGGTTGGTGTCGGACAACGTGCTCCGATGGGTCGGTTTCGCCACTTGCCCTTGCGATCCCGTCCCGCGGCAGCTGCGAAGTTGATGTGTACATCAAGAGGCTTGATATTACGTATCATCGAAAAGTATTGGGGCGCTGGCGCGTTGATCCGTCCCAAGGCGATGTCGTCTAGCGAGCCCGAGCTCCATGCAGTAGCCCGTCGCCACGCCAACTGAGTTGATGGCGACATCGATGATCACACATCTGAGGTCAAGAGTCGTGACCTTGTCCAGTTCGGCAACTGAACGCTTCAACTCTGCTCAGGCATCCTCGGCCGTTGCGGTCGTTCGGTGGCTGTGGCGGCCGAACCGGCGCGGGTGCCCGAGGATGGCCAGTACAAGGATCGCGATTGCCCGGAGCTGACGGCCCTGGGCGCATGCTGGATCCGAATGGGCGTGGCACACCCGCGGTTCCGTGCGGCTGTCTGGTTATCCGCCACTATCCGCGCCCGATTATTTCGGTGGATTCGGGCTAAGAGCGTCGGCCATCCGTTTTGGTCGCTGCGCCGATGATCAGCGGTCGGACAATGGGGACCATCATTCCGCGCCACGTCGCTTCCTGGACGTCGTCGAGCTCCAATCCGGATGCCCGGATCAGCTCGAGCGTGGCACGGTTGCAGTGGCAGCCCTCCGCGAACCGGCGCCACGGGCCTTCGAGGCGGTCTTGCCAACGGGCAAGTCGCGGCGACTGTGAGCGGACGTGTTCGAGGAACAGCAGCCTGCCGTCGGGGCGCAGCACGCGCTTGATCTCGCGCAACACCGCATCGGGGCTGTCGACAGTGCACAAGACGAGCGTGGAGACGACCGTGTCCACGGATTCTTCCGCGAACGGCAGCTGATCCGCCGACGCGTCGAGCACCTTCGCTCGACGTTGGGTGCCGCGCAGCCTCCGGTCCAACCGCGCACGCATCGCGGCCTCGGGTTCGGTCAGGATCAACTCATCGAGGTGGTCGGGGTAGTACTGCAGGTTGAGGCCGGTGCCACTGCCGAGCTCGACCGTCCGTCCTGTAGCGCGGCCGAGCAACTGGCGTCGACGAGCCCCCATGCCCGCGCGCTCGCCTCTCCACAGGAGCGGGTCGTACAGTGCCGCGAAAACCCACGCCCACAGGTCCGATCCCTGTCCGGCCGCCGCCGGTGCGGTGCCACTGGTCATACACTCGACTATACGTCGGCAGGCGAATCTCCAGCTACCTCTATTGAGGGCCCGTGCGGACGGAGTAGGCGGTCTCGCTGCGCAGTTGCGACTACGGCGCCGCAGCGGTGTAGCGCCGTGGGTGTCCGGTGGCGCGCGGGTCTATTCGCCTCGACCTTCGGTCACGCCCGCACCGCCGGACTGATCACCGCCACCGAGGCCAACTCCCGCGCCAAACTCTCCGAAGCCACCCGCCACCAGAAAATCAACTGGTGGAAAGCCGAACTCGCCCCGCTCGCACGCACTATCAGCAAACTCGACCAACAGTTCAAGACGGACTATCAGACGGCTCCGCATCTTGTAAAACCGCCCGTAGCAGGCGATGCCGTCGTTCGTTCGCCTCTTCATCGGAAATCGACTGAACGTGAATACGTCTCGCGATATCAGGTGGTACATCCAAGATCGCATCGAGCGAGCGGCGCGCCGCTGCGGCCTCTGTCGAGGTCCGGATTATCTCCAACAGAGCCTCGTTCTGGTGGATGGACGCTTCCGCTTCCAAAGCCGCGATCCGGGCCGCTCGCTCCGCCTTGATCGTGGTTGCCCGCACGATGACGTCGAGAATCGCCGGTGCGTTGCGTAGGGCGACCCACCCCGCGCGCGCCGCAGCGGCCATCAATCCACCTGTTGTGACGGCAGGAACTGTAACTTGAACGACCTCTTGCCACGGGTTGACCGTCACACTGCTCGAGATCGACAACGATGCTTCGATCCGTGCGGAAAGCCGCCCCGCGAGACCGGAGACGACCGTGGCCAATACATGGGCATCTCGAGTCTTCAGGATTTCCCGGACCAAGTCGCCGACTTCGGTGTGATCCTCGGCGGCCTCGTTGATGATCTGCAATAACTTTTCCGCGGTCTCCGAGTCCGGATCTGGGCGTCGCTCAGGAAGTTTCGACACCTCGTAGTCGACGAGCGCGAGCAGTAGCGCCCGGACCGCCCTCTGTGTCTCGGACACGTCCCGCAGATCTGGAAACTCTCCGAAGTCGACTTCTATCAGCAGCGCATGCCCCACGTCCGACCCGACAGCCCGCACCACCATGTTCACGCCTGGATTGACATATGCGACATCGCGTGGCCACGACAAAGTGACAGGCATGTCGACCGGTTTTCCCGCCGGGGAGTCCCCGGGGACGTCGACTCGGCTCGGCTCCCGATCAGTCATCGATGCATCTTAAATGCCGCCCTTATAGGCGATGAAGTCTGCAATCCCTGCCGCGCCCGAGCGGCCGATCTCTGGAATCGGCCTGGACACCAGCCCCGCAAATCCGCTCCGAGCCGGTGCGGAACGATGGCGGGTAAACTTTGTCCACTATCGGGTAGAACCAGTCACTTTCGGGTAGGACCAGTTCAGGTCGGCAATCAGGGCCCGACCACGGTGAATTCTTTCAGGAAGGCACCATCATGCCCATTCAGCACACTGCCCGTTACCGCGCGGTCACTGCGGCGACGATGGCAGCCCTCGCATTCTCCAGCGGCATTCTCCCCGCATACAATTCTGCGGCAATCGCGTCGGCGCAGGTGTTCCACGCCTCGCCCGCCGCGACAGCGCAAACCGAGCTCTACACCGAGATGCGCACGCTATGGGGTCAGCACATGGACGGCACCTGGTCGACCGTGGTCGCGTTCGCCGACGACCCCCTCGCGCTGCCGTCCAGCCTGGACCGACTGCTGCGCAACCAGGTCGACATCGGTAACGCGTTCGCGCCGTACTACGGCCAAGAGGTTGCCCGGCAGCTCACCGGCCTGCTGACTGTCCACATCTTGGAGGCCGTGCCAGTCCTCACCGCCGCCAAGATCGGCTACAAACCGGCACTCGACACGGCAGTCGCGACCTGGCATGCCAATGCTCGAGATATCGCCGACTTCTTCGCTGGGATCAACCCCAACTGGTCGCAGCAGGACATGCGTGCGGCGATGAGCCTTCACATCGACCAGACCGTCGCTTACGCAGCCGCCGTCATCGGCGGCAAGCACAGCGACGCGACCGCCAAGTTCGACGAGGCCAAGGCACACATGATGGACGTCGCCGACGCCCTCAGCCAGGGCATCATCACCCAGTTCCCGGACAAGTTCTGAATTCCCGGACCGGCGGACGGCTTGCTGAGCCGCGCATCGACCTCGTCCGCGTGAGGTGTGGGTGTGTACCGAGCGCGCCAGTGACCTGCACCGACCAGGTCGAGCCGGTCATGCGTACATAACCTGAAAGTAGAGACATGGTGCCGGTTCCGCGGAGTAGCCTACGGTTCCATGAGCGCATGCGAGGTTTGCGGTAACGACTACGCTATGCCGATCGTCGTCGAGGCTCAGGGAACACGGCATGTCTTCGACTGCTTCGAATGTGCGATCCACCGCATGGCACCTATCTGCGAGCACTGCGACTGCAAGATCATCGGCCACGGAGTGGAGTCCGATGGTCGATTCTTCTGCTGCGCGCACTGCGCCGCGTCCGAGGGCGCCAGAGGGTTGGTCGACCACGTGTGAGGGCGGTGTCGTCCCGGGACCCGAGTCCGAGGCACGGCTTGCCTGCTCGAGTGCCCCGTATACGAGATCGCTGAGCACTTTCCGGGCTTCGTCCCGGGTCGGTGTCCTAGGTGCGGGGTTGTATTACTTGCGTGCAACCCCCGCGTAGGCGGACACTTGCTCGTCCATTTTCTTCGGGGGTATGACACCATCCGGGTGCCAGCGGTGCGGCACCTCTACACCCGGATCGACCAGCTCTAGTCCCTCGAAGAACCGCATGAATTCGTCTCGGCTTCGAACTTGGCATGGCAGGCCGCTGCGGCGGTAGATGTCGACCACGGTAGCTATTGCCGTCGGATCGAAGTCGGGCGTGACGTGTGTCATCACCAAATACGAGCCAGGAACGAGCTCGTCCATCAGCGTATCGACGATTCCGTAGGCATCCTGCTCGTCGGGGATGAAATGCATCAGTGCATTGAGACTGAGCGCGACTGGTTGG
>NZ_BDBY01000103.1 GCF_001613225.1 Nocardia pseudovaccinii NBRC 100343 | reverse complement strand
TGCCCTGGCGTGGACGAGCACGATCGGATCGTTGTCGACGTAGACGACTCGCGCCTCAGGCGCGACCTGTTGGGCCACCTGATGCAGATTCGGCTCGGTCGGGATACCGGTTCCGATATCGAGGAATTGACGAATGCCCGCGTTTGCAAGGAACCGCGTCACCCGGTGTATGAAGGCCCTGTTCTGCTGGGCGGCCACCCGCACTCCTGGCCAGATGGCCACGACCTGTTCAGCGGCGGCCTCGTCCGCGCTGTAATGGTCCTTGCCGCCGAGGTAGTAGTCATACATTCGGGCGGTGTGCGGCTGATTCTGCCGCAGGTCGACCGGAGAGCTGGGTTCCGCGGTCGGAGTCTTTTCATAGTCGAGGCCCATGCTTGCCACGCTAGTCTATTCGGCGCCTTTGATCTGGCCGCCGGTCCGCCCTACCGCCGGATCCGAGATCGCAAGCGTTGGACCGAGTTTCGAGCCCTCCCACAGCCGTTCGCGTCAGCGCCGCCCGGGCGAGAAGTTGGATGTGATCGTCGACAACGTCCGGGCGCCAACGCCGTGAGGCGCTCGAGCGTTTCCTGTGGCGGACGGTCAGCGCAGTGACCACGGTGCGGCGGCTCGCTGTTGAGCCCACCGATGCGGATCGCATTCGAGTGTGCTGCGATCCCAATGGCCGAGTTCGGCTGCGGCCTCATATGTTTCGTGGAGGAATGCGGAGACTACGGCGTTCGGATCGTCCGCGGTGCGGACCGTTTCGTAGGGTAGGACGAATTCTCCCAGGTTGGGGTCGTAGGTCGCGCCGGGCACCTGCAGGCGGCGTTCGCGGTAGCCGTCGGGTTCGGGATAGGAGTAGGCGTAGAACGCGCCTTCCGCTCCACCGCCGGGCCAGAATCCGCAGCTGCTGAGCTCGTGTGAATAGCCCTCGACCATGACCCAATCGGCGCAGTGCGGTGCGCCGCCGCTGTGTTCGGGAGCGGTCCGTCCCGAAAAGCGCGTATAGGCGAGATCCATTGCGCCCCAGTAGAAATGAACCGGACTGGTCTTGCCGGTATAGCCGGAGCGAAACGCGTTGAGCAGGCGGTTGGCATGGACGAGCTGCCGCCAGAACGCCTGCGCGGACATCGGATCGTAGGCGGCGTGCTGGGTGTCCTCAGCGAACGGAATCGACACCTCGACTTCATTGGGGTGCCCTTGAATTCGAGTCTCGAATCCGAGTTCGTCGAGCGCTTGCATGGTTTCGGTGTAGAACTGCGCCACCGATTTCGGCGCGAGTGCCACGGTGCGGGTATCGCCGTTGTCGGCGCGGATGACCAATCGGTGCGCGAGGAAATCGAATTCGATATCGAAGAGGCGGTCGGCGGAGGGGATTGCCGAGGTTGTCAGCCCGCGCGGGCTCACATACAGGGTCACCTGCCACCAGTGATTCAACAATGGGGCGTGGGCGAGCCGGATCTTTCCCACCACCTGCGTCCACATGTGCAGGGTGTCACGCGTATCCGTCCAGTCCGCCACACGCAGCTGCGGCCACGTCGCGGTGGAATTCGCTGCCGATAGCTCCGACATGTCAGATTCCCTTCGTCGCTGGATTCGATTCAGTCGCGGATTCCGCGGAACGGGCCTATTCAGCGTGTGAGGGTTCGTTTTCGTCCAGTCACGAAACGATGTCCAGTCGACCTCGGGTTCGAGCGATGCAGCGCACCGATATCGACGCGATAGCCGCCGCCATCGAGGAATGTCCACATGGCGTGCATATCCGCGGAGGATTTGTCACAGCACCCCAATCCGAGCAGTAGGTCCGAAAGTGCCGACGTAGCTACCGTAGCGCGAACTCGAAGCAATGGGCGTGGCACCGTCCGCTGGACCTCGTCGGCTCATACCCAGAGGTCGCAGGTCGATCCCGCGCAGAAGCAATACCTCGACGTCCACCATGACGCAGACCTCGGCGATGCGTACCACGACGTCCCGAGCCGGGCGGCCACGGCCGACTCATCGGCGCAGTTCGACGCCGATACGAGGCCGGTTTGCGTGCCACATATTCACCACGCGTTCAGCCGGGGCGAGTAATCCGAAGTCATGGTGACCCAGCCCGTCCGGGCGACGCGGTCCAACGTGCGCGAGCGCGATTGGACCATCGATATTGTGCGCGTCTGCTCGATCACGGTGGTGGTTGTCGTGCACTGGATATCGGTCAGGGTCACGGTGGTCGACGGCGTCGTTCGCGGCGACCAGGCGCTGCACGGGCGACCCATCTGGGTACTGACCTGGCCGCTGCAGGTGATGCCGATGTTCTTCCTTGCGGGCGGATTCGCCAACACCCTGATCGTCGACCGATACCGTGCCCGCGGCCGAACCTACGCGGACTACCTCGGATTGCGGGTGCGGCGGCTGACCACGCCGATGATCGCGCTGATCGCCTTCACCGTCGCACTCGATGTCGGCCTGGACGCCTTCTCCGAACCGGCCGCCGTGGCGGCCGCCGATATCGTCGCCAGTCCGCTGTGGTTTCTCGCGGTGTTCCTGATCTCGGCCATGGTCGCGCCGTTTGCCGTTCGCGCACACGATGTTTCGGCGTTGCTGGCGCCGGTCGTGTTGCTGGGCTGCTCATTCGCGGTGGACCTGCTTCGCTTCGGCGGGGTGAACCGGTTCGCCGAATGGAATCTGATATTCGTCTGGCTGTTCTGCCATCAGCTCGGAATCCTTTACGCCCGTGGGACCTTGGGTCCCGTCGGGGACGGCGGATTGCTACTGATAGCGGCGGCGGGTATCGGCGTGCTGATCGTCATGGTGGTGCCGGGACCGTACTTTCCGACGATGCTCGGGCTGGCCGATGCCCCGGTCTCCAATCTCGCACCGCCGATGACGGCGATGTCGATTCTCGCGGTGACGCAGTTCGCGGCGCTGGTACTGGTATCCCGGCGGCTGACCGGCTGGCAGCCGCACGGACGCGCCCGCCGCGTGATCACCACCGGGGCGACGCAGTTGATGAACATCTACCTCTGGCACGTACCGGCGATGGCCATCGTGACAGGAGCGGCGTTGGCAGTTCCGGTGTTGCTGCCCAGCGATGCAGGGACCTGGTGGGCCACACGCCCGCTGTGGATGGTCGCGGCCGCGGTCGTACTGTTCGGATTCGTCCGGATCACCGGCCGGTGGGACGCGTTCTGCGCCCGATACGCGGCCCGCACCGCAACACTTCCGGTCCTTGCAGGCTCAGTGTTAGCTGCGGCGGGCATTTTCGCGCTCTGGCGCTGTAGCCTTTCGCCATATGGGATGGCTGGTCTCGCCGCGCTTACTGTTGTCCTCGCCGCCGCACTGCTCACTACGACCCGGCGAATCACCCCGCCCGCGGGTTGCAGTCTGTCATCCGCGCGGACGAGGTGACGGCGTTCGGATGCGCGAGCCGAAGGTGGTCTCGATGGGTCCAGCCGCCGCGTTCTCTTGGCGGTTCCCGGCCAGCAGGTGCCGGTGCCGAGCATGGCGATCAGGGTCCAACGCCGTGGCGCTACGATCAGCCCAACGTTCTGAGAGGAAGTCATGACCAAGTCGACGGCCTTCGCCGCTGTGCTCTCCGCGGCCGCTGCCGCTCTGCTATTCCTGCCCGCCGCACCGGCGCACGCACAGTCCCCCCACTGCGCCAAGGCCATCGAGCTGATCAACATCGCGATCGACACGAGCGGCGGCACCCTGGACGACGCGACGGCGACAGCGCTGTCCGGCAGGCTGAGCGGCCTGGCCGATCTGGCCCAGGGTGCGGAGAAGGATGTGATCGCCGCGTACGCCAACGCGCTGGTGGATGAGAACGTCGCCAACCTCGACCCCTACACCGACGAGCTCAACCGCGTCTGCGCCTGACCACAACCAGGCCTGAGTTGCTGAGCACGAGCTATGTAGTTTCGAGGCTCGTCGAGATCGCTCGATGAGCGGCTCGACAGCGAGGTATTTGCTCGAATGCTCTGTCCTGGCCAGCGTTTCGCCTGGTCAGGACAGTGGCACCCGAAGGCTCCACGTCGTCTGCGTGCAGGGATGCCGCCCTTCGCCAGATCGCTATGCGCGACGATGATCGACCGGCCGGGCTTCGAGAAAGCAGCGTGGCCTCCGGGCATCGACCGGGTGCCTTCGGCCGCCATGACAGCTTCGCGAGATCACCGACACCGGATGGCTGAGGTGCTTTGCTGAACTTCCAGCTGTATCAGCGCCGAAAGTCCGTATGGCAGAGCCCGATACCGAGCAATCGTTCCCCGGACCCGGATCGGCAAATGCCCGCATGGATCGAAGACTGGACGCCCGAAGTACTGTTGAGTTCGTTGCGGCGGCGAGCGAAGGAGCCTGAAACTGCTTGGTGCAGTTCGGAGTTCGGCGGTTATTGCCAGAGTCGCTGACAAGGCAGGGGCTGCAGGGCTTCTCGCATATCTTGGTCGATCAGGATTGTTGCCAGTTGCATGGCGTGCACTGCCTTGGCGAAAGTGTGGGCCGCTATGGAGTCTGCCCAGTAGTGCAGGGACGGCCAACCCGGAAACTTTACTGTGACATGGCATTGCATTGCGTTACTCGGCTATGTGGTGGACATGTGGTGCGTGGTCCGAGGTCTGTCGTTGCATAGGGATGTTCGCTTGGGCGTAGCATCGCGTCGGACTCGTGGTCCGATTGCGGGCATTCGGTGGGATTTACCCGTGCCAGCCTGCATACCGCGCTGACCGATGGAGATTGGTTTCTCCGGACCTGCTGGTCCGATCGGAGGGAACCTCCGACAGGTGGTAAGTACAGCGGTTCGCCAACTGGGTAGCCAGTAACAAGAAACCCAAAGTCTGACCCGGTTTGTCCGATTGTCTTTGTATGATCCTCCAAAATCATCCCGTGTATCGCGCGATCCCTCCGGGTTGCGATCGTGCGCCGACCAGGGGTTCCTCGACATGGCACCACCGTCGCGATGGCACCCTGCTTATCGGTGAGCGGATAGGTCCGATCTGCTGCGGACCCGCCACGGATCGCCGCATGATGGGTGAGGTGGGTATCGCCCCACGGGTTCTGGCCGAGTTCGTTGTGCTCTCCATGACGTAGACGATGGCGCGACAGTATGTGCAGGCCACGCGGGTAGCGAGGGCTGTGACGCGCCCCGACAGGCAAGGAGATTTCCATGGCTATCGGCGACACAATCAGCGGTTCCACCTTCGTTGTCGATCTGGGAAAGTTTCAGGTGGAAACGGTTCAGCAGATCAGTGGGCTGTCGCTCGAGGAGGACGCGGTCGAAATCAAACAGGTGACTCCTGATGGCGAGGTGATTGTCGGGAACCAGCCGGGCTCGGCGCGTAGTGGGGAGATCACGATCACTCGCGGGTTGGACCAGAGCAAGGTGTTCACCGAGTGGATCTTTACGACTATGACCATGCGGGATGTGGACGATGCTCGCCAAGACATCACGTTGATGGTGCTGGACCCGAACAAGAAGCCGGTCAAACGGGTGCACTTGGCGCGCGCTCGGGCGTCCGACTGGCGGGGGCCGTTTCTGGATGCCGGAGCGACCAGTTCGGCGACTGAAGCGGTGACGATCGTCTACGAGGACATCACGGTCGAGAACGCCTGAATGTCGGTTCGCCCGCGCGCATGAAAATGACCTTGTTGTCCGATTCGCTGGCGGTCGTGCCCGTCGGGGGTGAGAAGCAGAAGCCACTCTTGGCCCGATACGGGCAGTCTGTGCTCGAGGATGTTCTGGTAGTAGCGGCGGCGCTGGTGGGACTAGCGGCTGTGTGGTCGTCGTTCGTCCCGCAACCAGCGGCGACAACACAGGCGACCAGGACGAGGAGCTTTTTGATCTTCACGGTCTATGTTCTTCGCCGAGCGAGCTTCTGTTAACCGACCCGCTTCCGGCGGAAACACCTGCGGGTGGATTCGCTTGGCAGCAGTCGACTTCAGGTTGCCTGCTCACCGAGGGTGTACTGATGGTGCAGACGCTGGACCGCGTCGTCCATGTGCTCGACGAGCAGCGTGCGCGCTCGGCGCACCGGGCCGGAGCCGATCGCATCGCGCAGTTCGACGTGCTCTCGGGCCTGCTCACGCAGGTCCGGATACGTTGTCTGCAACGCCCCCAAGCACATTCGGGTTTCGATCAAAAGAGTGCGGGCGGCGCGGACCAGGCGGGGGCTGCCCGCGCTGTCGACGAGGGCCTCGTGGAAGGCTTGGTCGGCGTCGGAAACGCCTGCGGCGTCGCCGTTTTCGGCGTGGGTGCACATGGCGGTGACGCTGGGCGCTAAAGCCGCATAGGCGATATCTCGGCGGCCGTCGAGGATGAGGGCCAGGGCGCCGCCTTCGATGGCTGTTCGTGCGCGGTAGATGTCGACGACATCGTCGATGGTCAGTTCGATGACGAAGATGCCGCGGTTGCGGATGCTGTACAGCAGGCCCTCGGTGAGCAGGCGCTGCAGCGCCTCGCGGACCGGGCCGCGCGATACGCCGAATCGGGTTGCGAGGTCGGCTTCGCCGAGTTGGGCGCCGGGGGCGAGATTGCCGCGCATGATCGCCTCACGGAGCCGGTCGGCGATCATTTCCGCCGTCGACTGCCGGTTCACCGGCTCGAAATCAACGACCGACATGGATGTGCCTTTCCGAGAAGAGAGAGCCGAGCACCCCGGATGCCATCGTGCTGCCGGTCAGTCGCAGGCCCTCCCAGATGGTGACCTGATTGGCCGTCAGCACGATCTTGCCCAATCGGGCCTCGAGTTCCGGCAATACCCCGAGGGTGTGCATGGCGGTATCCGGGATCAGCAGCGCCTGCGCGTCGGGATGATCGTTGGCGGCCGCGAGCTCGCGCACTTGCTCGGCGGTCAAGGTGCCGACTTCCGCGGCGGTATCGATACCGGCGCTGGAAAAGGCGACCACCTCGATTCCGGCATCGGCCAGGAATTCCACGAACAGCCGCGCGACCTCGTCCGGATAGCTCGCCGCGATCGCGACGCGGCGCACGTCGAGCGCCTGCGCTGCCGCGACAAAGGCGAGGCTGGTGCTCGAGGCAGGCACCCCAGCGGCCGAAGCCAGTTCGCGCACCTGCTCGCGCGCACCCTGCGGTCCGTACACGAAACTCCCTGAGGTGCAGGCCCATACCACTGCGTCGGGCTCGTCGGGCGCGAGCAAGGAAGCGCCGTGGCGCAGCTTGTCCGGACTGCCCAGATCGAGCAGCTCCGGAATGGCGTGCAGATCGGTGCCATAGATGTGGGCCACCGGCAACCGCACGCCGAGCAGCGATGCGGCGAGTGGGTAGTCGTCCTCGGCCGCGTGGTCCGGGTAGATGAATCCGACGGTGGGTGCCTGCATGTTCTTCCAATCAGAAAACGTTGAGTAGCCACTTTCCCGGACCGGTCATCGGCAGCTTCATCCGGCCCAGGCAGGCCCACATGGTGAGCTGATTCGCGGTGAGTACGGGTTTGCCGAGCGCCTGTTCGAGCGGCTCGATGACGTCGTAGGTGGGCAGGTTGGTACAGCTGACGAAGATCGCCTGAGCTTGCGGGTCGTCCGCGCCGACGATGCGTTCGGCGATGGTGCGGTAGTTGACCTTCCAGATGCCGCCACCCAATCCCAGGTGGTCCGAACGGATTACGGTGCAGCCCGCCTCGGCCAAGAAGTCGTGCAGTTTGTGGGTGAGGATTTCGTCGTAGGGGGTGAGCACCGAGACTCTGCTGATGTCCAGATGCTGGATCGCCTCCACGAGCGCACCGGAGGTGGTGACGGCGTCCTGCGCTCCGGCCCGGCAGATGGTGTCGCGCAGCGACCTCTCATAGGCGAGCCCCCGGATGAAACTGCCCGAGGTGCACAGGTAGGCAACGACTTCCGGCTCGACATGCATCACATCGCGCGTCGCCGCCGTCAGATGGACCGGATTGGAGACCAGCTCGGCCATTGCCATCGAAACCGGCACCGGTTCATACGGCGTGCGGGCCAGATGCAGGCTGACGTCGAGCGGCGCCCAGCGCCAGAGCTCGCGTTCGAGTGCGAGGTCGAACGGTGCGATGATCCCGATCCCCCGTTGTGCAACGGGCCCTTCGATATCGGGAAAGCCGAGTTCCAATGCGGCCCCTCTCGCGCTCAGCCGTCAGACCTCCGAGAACGATCGGATTGTTGACAATCATACGATGCGATTTTAGTGTGTCAATGTGGAACAGGGCCCGATTGTCACCGTCCTGCACAGTGACAGTGTGCCCGACGCGGACCTCATGGCCCCGGTGGCCGATCGAGCCGAAGTGCGGTACACGGAAGCGCCCGGACTCGCCGACGCATTGCGCGGCGCCGACGCGTTGTTCGTCTACGACTTCCTGACTCGTGCGATCCCGGGCGCCTGGCACGCGGCCGATCGTTTGCGCTGGCTGCATATGGGTTCGACCGGGGTGGATCCGGTGATGTTCCCCGAACTTCGGGAAAGCGAGGTCGTGGTCACCAATACACGTGGCGTATTCGATACGGCCATCGCGGAATACGTCTTGGGGCAGATCCTCGGTTTCGCCAAGGACCTGTCCGGATCGCTGCGTTTGCAGCAACGACACGAATGGCGGCACCGCGAATCCGAACGCATCTCGGGCGCATCCGTCCTGATAGTCGGAACCGGCTCGATCGGTCGGGCTATCGCGCGGTTATTGCGCGCGGCCGGTATGACTGTGCGGGCGGTGGGACGCCGGGCGCAGGCCACCGACCCGGATTTCGGCACCGTGAGCACCGACCTGCTCGCCGAACTTCCCATTGCCGATTACGTCGTCGCGGTCGCGCCGTTGACGCCGCAGACCCGGGAAATGTTCGATGCCAAGGCATTCGCCGCGATGAAACCACATGCGAGGTTTGTCAATGTCGGCCGTGGGGAACTCGTTGTGACCGACGACCTTCTCGCCGCACTCAGCACCGGATCGATAGCCGGGGCGGCACTCGATGTGGTGGATCCGGAACCGCTACCGGCGCGGCATCCGCTGTGGGATCTGCCGAATGTGCTTATTACTCCGCACAATTCGGGTGATTTCAGCGGCTGGCGAACCGAGGTCGTCACGGCGTTCATCCGCAATTTCGATAATTGGATCGCCGGCCGGACTTTGGACAACGTGGTCGATAAAGAGCTGGGGTACGTGCCCGGCTGAAGGAGCCCTGCCGTGAGCGAACGAAGTGAGCGAACCATGTGCCAGCGCGCCTTGCGCATGCCGGAGCCGAGCGTCAGCGAGGCGCAGGCATGAGCTACCCGGACAGCAATACGCAACCGGCCGCGATGACCGCTGTCGAATTGGTCTCGGCCTACGCGGCCGGAACCCTGTCCCCGGTCGAAGCGACCGAGGCGATTCTGGAAGCCATCGCGGCGCGCGACGGTGAGGTGAATGCCTACTGTCTGGTCGATCCGGATCGCGCATTGGTGCAGGCGAAAGATTCTGAGGCGCGCTGGAATTCGGGTTATGCCCGCGGGCTGCTCGACGGTGTGCCGATTTCGATCAAAGACATTTTCCTGACCGAGGGCTGGCCGACTCGGCGCGGCAGCACCTCGGTCGATCCGAGTGGTCCCTGGCAGGTGGACAGCCCGGTCGCGGCCCGGCTGCGCGAGGACGGCATGGTGTTCCTCGGGAAGACGACAACACCCGAAATCGCTTGGAAGGGTGTCACCGACAGCCCGCTGACCGGCATCACCCGCAACCCAGTCGACCCCACGACAACCTCGGGCGGCTCCTCCGGCGGCAGCGCGGCCGCGGTGGCGGCGGGAATGGGTCCGGTGTCGGTCGGCACGGACGGCGGTGGGAGCATTCGCATTCCGGCCGCGTTCTGCGGCATCGTCGGTTTCAAGCCGACGCATGGCCGGATCCCGCTGTATCCGGCGAGCCCGTTCGGTCCGCTGGCCCACGCCGGGCCGATGACCAGGACGGTCGAGGATGCCGCACTGCTCATGGACATTCTGGCGCTGCCCGACCCGCGCGATCCGACCGCGCTGCCGCCCACGGTGACGACCTTCCGCGGCCAGATGTCGCGCGAGGTGCGCGGACTCACCGTCGCCTACTCGCCGACGCTCGGTTATGCGCACGTCGACCCGGAGGTCGCCGCGATCGTGGATGCGGCGGTGCGGCGGCTGGCCGATGCCGAGCTACGGGTCATCGCGACAGATCCGGGTTTCGAAGACCCGCGCGACGCATTCGAGGTGCTGTGGGCCGCCGGTGCGGCGACCATGTTGGCGAAATTCCCGGACGGGGCGCGCGAAAAGGTGGATCAGGGGCTGCGCGCGGTTTGGGAACGCGGCGAAACCGTCAGTGCCGTAGACTATCTCGACGCTCGCGCGGTTGCCGCCCAACTGGGCATCACCATGGGTGCCTTCCATGACACCTACGACCTGCTGATCACCCCGACGATGCCGATCACCGCATTCGAGGCGGGGCACGATGTCCCGCCCGGCAGCGGGCTCGACGGCTGGCCGCAGTGGACGCCGTTCACCTACCCGTTCAATATGACCCAGCAACCCGCGATCAGCATCCCCGCGGGCAAGACCGCCGCGGGTCTGCCGGTCGGACTGCAGATCATCGGGCCGCGCCACTCCGATGACCTGGTCCTCGCGGTCGCCCGCTACGCCGAATACGTGCTGGGCTGATCAGGGTTGGTCACCGAAGAGCCTGCAGTCGATCATCCAGGAGTCCCTGGAAACGCGGGCACGTCATGATGTCGTCGTAGGGGCATTCGCCCTCGAGCATGTCGAGTGCGGCCTGCGCCCTGGCGATCCGGGCCAGCAGCCTCTCGCGGTGGCGGACCGTCACCTCGTGGCGGGCTGGTGCGGATCGCGCGGCCAGCATCGTCCTGATGTCGGCGAGTCCGAAGCCCGCCTCCTTCGAAATCAGGATCGCCGCCACCCGGTGCAGGTCCGCATCGGTGTAGCGGCGGCGGCCACCGACGCGGGCCGGTGACAGCAGTCCTTCGGCCTCCCAATGTCGCAGCACGTGTGTCGGCAACCCGAACCGAGCCGCCACCTCGCCGATTGACTTCATGTCGACATTAAGTCGCACAATTGCGGCCATGTCCACGTTGCTCACCATGCTCGATGCCTTCGATGACCTGCCGCAGGTCCGTAACCTGCGAGAACACACCTACGAAGCGTTGGGCGACACCATTGTCGACGTCGGTTGCGGGAGTGGGCGCGCCGTCGGCGAGTTGGCTGCCCGTGGGGTGCGGGCCATCGGCATCGACCTGGACCCCGCCATGATCGAGGTCGCCATCGAGCGCTGGCCCATAGGCCGGTTCCATGTCGGCGATGCCACCGCGCTGCCTCTCGATGACGGCGCGGTCACCGGCTACCGCGCCGACAAGGTCCTGCACACCCTCGCCGAGCCCGAGCTAGCCGTCGCCGAGGCTCGCCGGGTCCTGGCCAGAAACGGCCGCGCGGTGCTCATCGGCCAAGACTGGGACACGTTCGTGATCGACTCCGACGATCCCGAACTCACCCGCACGCTCGTCCACGCTCGCGCGGACGGTATGGCAAACCCGCGGGTCGCCCGCCGTTACCGAAACCTCTTGCTGGACAACGGGTTCATCGACGTTACCGTCGAGGTCCACACGATCGTGTGGACCGACGCCGGGTGCCTGCCGGTGCTCGCCAGCATCGCCGGAGAAGGCAGCTGGCTCGACGGCCAAGCCGCCAGGGCACGCAACGATCGGCTGTTCGTCGCCGTCCCGATCTTTCTCGCCTCCGGGACTCGCGCCGACTGAGCCGATCACGAATTCTCAGACGCGGGCGAATGCCAAGGTCTCGCCTTGGACGCCGTGCAGCCAGAGCGCGTTGCACGCCGTGGCGATATCGGCGAGGCCTTCCTCGATGGTGGCGAAGACATTTCCGGGCACCCAGCCCAGATCGCCATTGATCAGTAAGTTGTTGCGGCCGTAGAACAAAGCGAGGTCGGTGGCGCCCTGCTCGTGGTGCGCCGCCGTACCGGGCTCGTAGCCGTAGGCCGGGTTGCCGATCTCCCACGCTTCGAAATCGAACAGGCACACGTCGCCGGGAATCGGAGTGACGGTCGGGTTCTCCCGATGCGGTGCCGCAACAATCCGGGGCAGCAGGGTGTACACCTCGTTGCGGGCGTATTTGGCGTGGAAGGCGTCGCCTTCTTGCGGCAGCGCATCCCACACCGCCGCGCAGGTCCGCGGTGCCTCCGCGTCGAGCAGTCGGGCTCGGCAGGTCACGGCCGCCTTGGTCAGAGTGATCGAGATGTAGCGGGCCATCGGTTCTGCCTCCTGGTCACGCGGGGAGTTCGGCGAGCACGGTGGACCAGATCGCGAGCGCATCGTCGATCTGGGTATCGGTCACGATCAGCGGCGGGATCATCCGCACCACGTTCATATACGCACCGCAGGTGAGCAGCAGTAGCCCCTTCTCGACCGCGAGCCGCTGGGCCGCGACGGCGGTCGCGGTATCGGGTTCGCCTGTGGCGGTGGTGAATTCGGTTCCACAGAGCAGTCCGAGGCCGCGCACATCGCCGATCGCCTTGGTGGCGCCCTCGCGCAGTCCGGTCAGCAGTTGTGCGCCGCGCGCGGCGGCGTTGTCCACCAACCCCTCCGATTCGATCACCTCGAGTGTGGCGATCGCCGCCGCACAGGCCACCGCATTGCCGCCGTAGGTGCCGCCCTGCGAGCCCGGCCAGGCCTTGGCCATCAGCTCGCGCGGCGCCGCGATTCCGGACAGCGGGAACCCACTGGCCAGGCCCTTCGCGATGGTGATGATATCGGGCCGGACGCCGAAGTGCTGATGTCCGAAGAACTTTCCGGTCCGGCCGAAGCCGGTCTGGATCTCGTCGAAGATGAGCAGAATGCCGTGCCGGTCCGCACGTTCGCGCAGCCCGCGGAAGAACGTGGCATTGCCGGGGATGTAGCCGCCCTCGCCGAGCATCGGTTCGACCACGAATGCGGCGGTTTCGGCGGGGGAGGTGACGGTGGCGAAGAGGTAATCGAGTTCGCGCAGTGCGAAGTCGGTGGCCTCGGCCTCGGTCCAGCCGTAGCGGTAGGCGGTGGGGAACGGAGCCACGTGCACACCGGACATCAGCGGGCTGAATCCGGCGGAGAAGCGGGTGCCCGAGGTCGTCATGGTCGCCGCCGCGACGGTGCGACCGTGGAATCCGCCTTGGAAGACAACGATATTCGGCCGTGCGGTGGCCTGCCGGGCCAGGCGCAGCGCGGCCTCGACCGCCTCACTGCCGGAGTTGGCGAAGAACAGCGTGTCCAGACCCTCGGGCAGGACGGTGCCGAGTCGCTCGATGAGTTCGAGCAGCGGCCGGTGCATGACGGTGGTGTATTGGCCGTGGATCAGGCTGGCGACCTGGGCCTGGGCCGCAGCGACCACATGCGGATGGCAGTGGCCGGTGCTGGTTACGCCGATGCCCGCGGTGAAGTCGAGATAGCGGCGGCCGTCGGTGCCGTAGAGGTAGCAGCCCGATCCGTGGTCGACGGTTACCGGGGTGGCCTGCTTGAGAACGGGGGATAACTCGGTCATGATCCGCCTCCCGGGCGCGTATCCGCTGATTGTCTATTGTCGGATTGTTGACAATATGCATAACATGGGCACGGGGTTCACAGCAATGGCCGAAGGCCGCGTCGGGAATGAAAAGGAGCCCACATGCTCACCGAAACCGCCCTGACCGCAGCCGAACGCGCGGCGATCGACACGGTTCCGACCGGACTGTTCATCGACGGTGGGTGGCGCGGGACAGCCGCTACGCTCCCGGTCGCCGATCCGGCAACCGGCCAGTTGCTCTGTGCGGTGGCCGATGCCGATGCGACCGATGGACTGGACGCGTTGGCAGCGGCCGATCGGGCACAGGCGGGGTGGGCGCGAACGACGCCGAGGCAGCGCAGCGACATTCTCATGGACGCGCACCGGGCACTGCTCGCCGATACCGAACGACTCGCGCTGATCATGACGCTGGAGATGGGTAAGCCACTGGCCGAGGCCCGCGGTGAAATTGCTTATGCGGCAGAGTTCTTCCGATGGTTCGCTGAGGAGGCCGTCCGCCTGGACGGTGGGTATATGCCTGCACCGGCGGGTGGTTCGCGCTTCCTGGTGACCAGACAGCCGGTCGGTCCGAGCCTGCTCATCACACCGTGGAACTTCCCGATGGCCATGGGGACCCGCAAGATCGGTCCGGCACTGGCCGCGGGATGCACCTGCATCGTGAAACCCGCTGAGCAGACACCACTTTCGATGCTGGCGCTGGCCGACATCCTTGATCGAGTCGGGGTCCCGGCGGGGGTCGTCAATGTGATCACCACATCCGATCCGGCGGCGGTGATGACGCCGCTGATTCTGGACAGCCGTTCGCGCAAGCTGTCGTTCACCGGTTCGACCGCCGTCGGGAAGTTGCTGCTCGAACAGTGCGCGCGGACCGTGATGCGCACCTCGATGGAGCTCGGCGGGAATGCGCCGTTCATCGTATTCGACGATGCGGACCTGGATGAGGCCGTCGAGGGCGCGCTCGCGGCGAAGATGCGCAATATCGGGCAGGCGTGTACTGCCGCGAACCGAATCTTCGTGCAGCGCGGTGTCGTCGACGAATTCGCGACTCGGCTCGCGGACCGGCTGACGGCGCTGCCGATGGGGCGCGGCACCGAGCCAGGAGTCGTGGTCGGCCCGCTGATCGACGCCGATGCGGTGGCCAAGGTGACCGGTCTGGTCGCCGATGCGGTCCGCCGCGGGGCCACCGTGCGCACCGGCGGCGCTGCCGTGGCGGGACTCGGAAACTTCTATCCCGCAACGGTATTGACCGATGTGCCGGATGACGCCGAGATGTGCCACACCGAGATTTTCGGACCGGTCGCGGCGATCGCCGCCTTCGATACCGAAGACGAGGTCGTCGCGCGCGCGAATAACACGCCGTACGGATTGGTGAGCTATGTTTTCACCGAAAATCTGCGGCGCGGACTGCGGGTGTGTGAGGCGCTGGAATCCGGCATGGTCGGCTTGAACCAGGGAGTAGTGTCCAACCCCGCCGCACCGTTCGGCGGCGTGAAAGAATCCGGGCTCGGCCGTGAAGGCGGACTCACCGGCATAGACGAATTCCTGGAGACCAAATACATCGGAGTGCGATTGTGACGACCTATCGGATAGCTACCATTCCCGGCGACGGCATCGGTGTCGACGTCACGGCCGAGGCGGTAACGGTACTGAACGCGGTGCTGCCCGGTATCGAATGGACCGAATTCGACTGGTCCTGTGAGAATTACCTGCGCACCGGAGCGATGATGCCCGCGGACGCGCCCGGTCAACTGGCCGGATTCGACGCGATCCTGCTCGGCGCGGTCGGCTTTCCCGGTGTACCCGATCATATTTCGCTGTGGGGTTTGCTGATTCCGCTGCGTCGCGCCTTCGCCCAGTACGTGAATCTGCGTCCGGTCCGCCTGTTGCCCGGCACCGAATCGGCCTTGCGCGACCGTACCGCCGAAGACCTGGACCTCCTGATCGTGCGGGAGAATTCCGAGGGCGAATACTCCGCGATCGGCGGCATGCACCATCCGGGCCGCACCGACGAATTCGTCCGGCAGGAGTCGATCTTCACGCGGGTCGGCTGTGAACGGATCATCCGCTACGCCTTCGAACGGGCCCTCGAACGCGACGGCCGCCTGTGCTCGGCCACCAAATCGAATGGGCTGCTGCACTCGATGCCGTACTGGGACAGCATCTTCGAGCGCATTTCCTCGGAATATCCGCAGGTGGAGACCCGACAGTTGCATGTCGACGCGCTGGCCGCCGAAATCGTGCTGCATCCGGATCGGCTCGATGTGATCGTCGGATCGAATCTCTTCGGCGATATCCTGTCCGACTTGGCCGCCGCGGTAACGGGTGGCCTCGGCCTCGCCCCATCGGGCAACATAAATCCCGAGCGCACGGCGCCGTCGATGTTCGAGGCGGTACACGGTAGCGCGCCCGATATCGCTGGCCAGGGCATTGCGAATCCGGTGGCGCAGATTCTGGCCGGAGCAATGCTGTTGGAGCACTTGGGCGAACATGCCGCCGCCGCGGCGGTCGATCGCGCGGTCTGTGATGTGCTGCGCGAAGGTCGGATTCGCACACCGGATCTGGGCGGCACCGCGACGACCGGTGAGCTCGGCAGTGCCATTGCGCACCGTGCGGCCGAATTGGTCGCGACAGGTTCGGTATTCGCGCAACGCTAGGTCCGTATCGTCATGTGACCGCAAAGAATTCGGCAGGCCGATCGCAAAGTTCATTCGAGATCATGGGGCGACTCGCGTGTCTGCGGAAGGACTGGGTCATGAAGTTCGAATTCGGGGGTGCGCGCAGGCGATTGCGGCGCGCCATGGCTGCCGCGGTGGCCGCGGCCAGCCTCGTGGTGGTAGCGGGCTGCGGATTGGGCGGCGACGATGCGGCGGCGGTGACCTACGAGGATGCGAAATCCTCGGGCAAGATCAAGGTCGGCTTCGCCAACGAGGCGCCATGGGCATTCCTCGGTGCGGACGGCCAGCTGACCGGATATGCGCCGACCGTCGCTCGTGCGGTATTGAAACGACTCGGCATCAACGAAATCGAAGGCGTCGTCACCGATTTCGACGGACTGATCGACGGCGTGCGGGCCAAGAACTACGCATTCGTCGCGGCGGGCATGTTCATCAATCCGAAGCGGTGTGCGAGTTCGGCATTCGCCACTCCCGACTACCAGGTCGGTTCGTCATTTCTGGTGCCGGAAGGCAACCCACGCAATATCAACAAGTTCGAGGACATCACCCGGGAGAACGTCCGGATAGCCACGCTGGGTGGCGCGGTCGAGAACGGCTACGCGCAATCCTCGGGCGTGCCATCCCAACTCATCGAGCCGATGGCCAAACAGGACGACATCCTGCGCGCCGTGCGTAACAAGGACGTCTACGGCGCGGCGATGCTGGACGTCACGGCCGCATGGCTGGTGAAGAACAATCCGGACGCGAACCTGGCGGTCGGCCCGTCGTTCCGCTTCGGCAATAAGCCGGATGTCGGCACCTTCAATTTCCGCATCGGCGATGACAAGTTCCGCGAGGACTTCAACCGCGAGTTGCGCGCACTGCATGAAAGCGGTGAATGGTTGAAGCTGGTGGAGCCGTTCGGCCTGACCAAGGCGAACGAGGCGGATCCGGCGGCCACGGCCGAGCAGTACTGCACGGCTTGACCTCGTGTCATCGCATTTCTCGACCTACCTCGAGCGGGTACTCCAGGGTCTTCCTTTCACGCTGTGGGCGGCGGTCGGCGGCATCGCGCTGACCGTCGTGCTGTCCTTCGTCGCCGGGATCGCCATGCTGTCGCCGTATCTGCCGGTGCGGTCCGTCACCCGCATCTATGTGGAGGGGTTCCGCGGCAGCTCGGAGGTGGTGCAGCTGTTCTTCTTCGCGGTGGCGATACCGATCTTCTTCGGAGTATCGCTCGGTGCGACGGCGAAGGGTCTGCTGGTCATCGGCATTATCGTGCTCGGTCTCAACCACGGCGCCTACGGTGCCGAAATAGTCAGGGGTGCGATCGGATCCGTGCCGCAGGCACAGGTCGAGGCCGCGATCGCGCTGAATCTGTCACCGGCGCAACGCATGTGGCGGGTGATTTTGCCGCAGGCCGTGGTGGAGATGCTGCCGTCGTTCAACAACCTGTTCATCCAGCTCGTGAAAGCAACCGCGCTGCTGAGCTTTATCGCGGTGCCCGAGGTTTTCAAGAAGGCCGATGAACTGCGTGCGGTACCTGCGTTCTCTCGCGAACTCGGTCTCATCTACGGGATTCAACTGGTCGTGTACCTGCTGATCGCGGTGGTGATCACGGTGATCATGCGGGTGCTGGAGCTGTTGGCGGCCCGGCGGGTCGGGCGGCGGCCGAAGCGATCGAGCGTTCGACTCTCGGCACATGTGGGGGTCTGATGGAGAAATGGCGGTGGGACCGCTTCTTCGATGCCTTTCCATTCATTTGGGACGGGCTGCTCGTTACGATCCAGTACACCCTGCTCGGGTCACTGGTCGCGTATGTGCTCGGTCTGATCTTCGCGGTGATTCGGCGGCTGCGGATTCCGGTGGTCGATCAGCTGCTGTGGGCATTCATCGAATTCATCCGCAGCACACCGCTTTTGGTGCAGATCTTTTTCCTGTACTGGGTGGTGCGTCCGGATCTGCTCGGCGGGCTGTCCATCGACACCCAACGGCTGGTGGTCGGCGTGACCGCACTAGGCGTGCACTATGCCTGTTACACCTCGGAGGTGTTCCGCGCGGGCATCGACGCGGTGCCCGCTGCGCAATGGGAGGCGGCTACGGCGCTGAATCTGCCGCGCACGCGCACCTGGGTCGATGTGATTCTGCCGCAGGCGGTGCCGCGGGTGCTGCCCGCGCTGGGCAATTACACCATCGCGATGTTCAAAGAGGTGCCGCTGCTGTCCTCGATCGTCATCCTCGACATGGTCTATCAGGTCAAAACCGAGTACGCGGCCGATACCGGCGGCGCGGGACCCGAGGCCTGGTTCGCGGCCGGTCTGACCTTCCTCGCGCTGAGCTATCCGTGCTCGATCCTGGTACGAAAGTTGGAACGACGTGTCTGAACCGATGATCCGGTTCACCGGTGTGGAAAAGCGCTACGGCGCTACGGTGTGCCTGGACGAACTCGATTTCGCCATTGCGCCAGGCGAATTCGTCACTTTGATCGGCCCGTCGGGCTCCGGCAAGACCACCATTCTGCGTCTGCTCATGGGGCTCGAGCGGATAGACGCGGGCACCATCGAGGTCGGCGGAGAATTGCTCAGCCACCAGCGGCGCGGCGACAAATTGGTGCCCGCCGGTCCGGCACACCTACGCCGGATGCGCCGCAAGATCGGGATGGTCTTCCAGCAGTTCAATCTGTTCCCGAATATGACCGTGCTGCGCAATGTCACCGAGGGCCCGGTCCGCGGTCTCGGCCAGTCCAAGGACGCCGCCGAGGAGCGGGCACGAAAGTTGCTCGAACTGGTCGGGCTCACCGACAAGATCGACGCCCGTCCCGCGCACCTGTCCGGCGGCCAGCAGCAGCGAGTCGCCATCGCCAGGGCGCTTGCCATGGAGCCCGAGGTGCTGCTGCTCGACGAGGTGACCTCGGCGCTCGACCCGGAGTTGGTGACCGGAGTTCTGCATTTGCTGGCGGATATCGCGGCCGATACCGAGATCACCTTCCTTTGCGTCACCCACGAAATGCAGTTCGCCCGCAAGGTTTCCGATCGCGTAATGATGTTCGACGCGGGGCGCGTGCTCGAGGACGGTGATCCGGAACGGATTTTCACCGATCCCCGGCAGGATCGGACTCGCGAATTCTTACAGGCGGTGTTGGATGAAAACTGACCGCCGATCTTCCACAATCTGAAGCATGACCAAGCCGTGTCTAGTCCTGCAGTTGCGGCCGGAGCGACCCGCCGCGGATGACGAATACCGCGCCGTCCTGCGCATGGCCGACCTCGCCGAGGGGGACACGGTGCGGGTGCAGATGGATCAGGAATTCCCGGATATCGATCTCGACCATTACTCGGCGGTCATCGTCGGTGGCGGGCCGAGCAATGTCAGCAGTCCGGATGCCACGAAATACGGGTACCAGCGGACATTCGAACCCAAGCTGAAGAAGCTGATGACCGAGATCGTCGGCCGGGATTTCCCTTATCTGGGCGCCTGCTACGGATTGGGCATCCTCGCGGACGTGCTCGGCGGCGAGGTGAGCGTCCAGAAATACAGTGAACCGGTCGGTGCGCAGACCATCGATCTGACCGAGCACGGCCGCACGGACCCGCTGCTAGCAGGCATTCCGCAGACATTCCGAGCGTTCGTCGGACACAAGGAAGCCTGTCAGGAGGTGCCACCCGGTGCGGTGCTGCTGGCCGGATCGGCCGCTTGCCCGGTGCAGATGATTCGCGTCGGGCAGCACGTGTACGCGACTCAATTCCATCCCGAATTGGACAGCGACGGATTGGCTTTGCGTATCGAAGTTTACCGGCACGCAGGCTATTTCGAACCGCACGAGGCCGAGGACCTGATCGAGCTCGGTCATCGGGAATCGATCACGGTGCCCAGTGTGATTCTGAGCCGATTCGTCGCGCGGTACTGCCGCGGGTAGGTCCGATTACCGATCGTCGTCGAGGCGATGGCGATTTCGGTGTTCGGTGCGCGAGCTGGTACGCAGCGCCCAGCTGGGTGAGTCGAGGTCGGGGCGCGCGTCGGTGATCACGGGCCAGGATCCGGTCGTCGTGGCTGACGGTTCGCGTGGTGCGCGCCGGACGGGCATCACTTCGCGGGTGCTGCGGTCATCGATTTCGGCGAGTCCGACGACGACCATCAGGATCATGATGACCAGCGTGACGGTCACGATCAGTGGCGACACCAGCTGGAGTGGATCGATGCCGCCGCTGTCGACCTGGTGGTCGGCATGGCTGGCGTGCATGGACGTCATTCCGACGTAGTGCATTCCGCACACCGCGACACCCATGATCAGCGCGGCGCCGATGGTGGCGAACAGACCGCGGACATGCAGCATGAACCACAGTGCCGCGGTGGCCGCGACCACCGCGATCACGATCGACACCACCACCGTGTCGCGGTCGTATTCGACGTGTGCGTTGGTCTTCATCGCGTACATGCCCAGGTAGTGCATGGCGGCCACGCCGAGCCCGGTGACCGCGCCGCCGATGGGCAGTGCCACGAACTCGTTTCGACCGCGTACCACGATCGAAAGCCCGACCCACACGACCACGATCGCGATGACGGCACTGAGCAATGTCATTGGAATGTCGTAGCGAATGGTGGCGCCGTGGATGGAGAAGCCGAGCATAGCGGTGAAATGCATGACCCAAATGCCCGCACCGCCGAGGGAGACGGCGGCGGTGGCCAGCCACCCGGCCGGCCAATCGGAGGACCGAGCGTGTGTCACACAACGGAGCGCGAGGCCGGATCCGATAAAGGAGACGAGGTAGGCCATGACCGGGGTCAACCAGCCATGGCTGAAATGATCGAGTTCTAGCATGTGTACTCCGCGTTCACCAGTTGTGCCGTGGCGGCCGAATGCCGGTCGGTCGGGGCGACCCGCTATCGGTCGGCGGCAACCAGCTGTCCGTCGAGCACAGCGGCAGTAAACCATTGAACATCGGGTGGAACCTCACGATCTGCGGAAATTTACAGTGATATTTCCGCCAGGCGCTGACAATAGCCAGACCGGACGCTCATGGCCAGCGCGGGTCCCGGATTCACAGCTAACGCATAGTTTCCCGATGGACGTCCAGCGAGCAATCGGCCAGCGTGCCGTTTCGGCTGGGTTGGCGCAAACTGCCTGCTATGACGCACGAAAGCCCCCGCGCAGCGGGGGCTTCGTCGATGTCGGAGAGCAGGCCCTAGATTTTCGTCACCGGCTCGAGGTCGACCACTCCTTTTCCGCTCGCGATGTCGAGCGGCACCGAAACCTGGTCGTGTGCGATCAACCACCTGTCGTCGATCTTCCGGAAACCGTACGTGACTCTGACCCACATGCCGCTCGTCGTCGCCCCGTTTCGCAATGTGCCGCTGAGACGAGCGAAGGCGTGCCCGAACGCCACCTTGTCGCCCATCGTGAGTGTCAGGTCGCGCACCTCGTAGCTCACGCTTTCGAAGACCGCGAACACCCTCGTCCAATTCTCGAGTTTCGCCACTGTGCCGACATGCTGGAGCGGCGGCTCGACATCGAATGACACGACGTCGGTTGTGTACGCCTGCTCGAGGGTCTCGAGATCCTTGGCTCGCAGTGCTGCGACTATCTTGTCGATTTGCTGGCGAACCTTGGCCTCGTCCACCTCGCGTTGCGTTTCGATTCGGTCAGCGAGTGAGTGAAAGTCGTTCGGTGTCGTCATGATCGGCTCCTTCAACGGTGTGCGGGGTATCGGTGCCGGGCTGCCGCAGCGGCGCGAGCGCATTGCTCCATGCGACAAGCTGATCCAGCAGCGTGTTCAGGGTTGTGACGTGCCGGTCGCCGGGCGTGAAGGTGGTGAAGTTCTCGAAATCGTGGTGCAGCGAGATCGTGACCTGGGGGCCCACACCAGCCATGCCCAGCGTGCTGCAGATCAGCCGCAGCTGGTCCACCGCGTGGACGCCGCCACCCGCGCCGTAGGAGACGAATCCGACTGCCTTACCGGCCCACTCCCGGAACAGGTGGTCGATGGCGTTCTTCAGTACACCAGGGAGGCCGTGGTTGTACTCGGGAGTCACGATCACGAACCCGTCGAAGGGGGCGATCCGCTCGGCCCACGCGCGGGTGTGTTCGTGGACCGACGGGCCGAACATCGGTGGCACCGGTTCGTCGAGATGCGGTAGCGGGTGGTCGCGCAGGTCGATCAGTTCGAACTCGGCATCGCCGCGGCGCGATGCCGAGTCGAGAACCCACTGGGCCACCTGCGGACCATTGCGGTTGGGCCGGGTACTGCCGAGAATGATGGCGATTCTGATCATGTCCGCAACTCCTGCTCTGCTGAAACTGTCATGACCTTCCGACGATGCAGGCGGTCGGAATGTCAGGCCGTCTCACAGTTCGGGCCGCTATTTCGTCGGATTCGGTGAGGGACGCACCGACCGAAGGAGCCGAACACCATGACCGATCCGCACCTGCGCTCGGTGATCAGTGAACGCCGTCAGCTGATCAATCTCGCCTATCGGCTGCTCGGCTCGCTCGCCGAGGCCGAGGATGTGGTGCAGGAAACCTATGTGCGCTGGTACGCGCTATCCGAGCGGCAGCGCAATGAGGTGGCGGCGCCCGGCGCTTGGTTGACGACGGTCGCCGGACGGATCTGCCTCGATCTGCTCGGCTCGGCGCGAGTCAGGCGGGAACGGTATGTGGGCGAATGGATTCCGGAGCCGATTCCCGGCCACTCCGAATGGTTCGGTGGTCCGGCCCCCGCCGATCCGGCCGACCGGGTCACCCTCGACGAGTCGATCAGTATGGCCTTCCTCGTCGTGCTCGATTCCATGACACCGGCCGAGCGGGTGGCGTTCGTCCTGCACGACGTCTTCCGTTACTCCTTCGCCGAGGTCGCCGACGTTGTCGGGCGCACTCCCGCGGCCTGCCGCCAGCTCGCCTCCTCTGCCCGCCGCCGTATCGACACATCGCGGGGCCCGTCGAGCGCCCAGCGCTCCGAGGTGGTCAGGGACTTCAAACGGGCCTGGGAGGCAAGTGATATCGAGGCCCTGATCGGTTTGCTCGATCCGACCGCGACCGCGATCGCCGACAGCGGCGGCCTGGCCCCGGCCTTCCGCCAGCCGATCATCGGCGGTGAGCAGATCGCGCACGCCTGGATCGAAATCGCCGCCCGAGGCCCCGAGGTAACGCTGCTCGAGCGCACGGTGAACGGCCAGCCTGGCCTGGTGGCGCAGCTCGCCGACACGATCGTGTCGGTTTACGCCTTCGACATCGCCGACGGCCGGATCACTCGCATCTGGGCGATCCGGAATCCGGAGAAACTGCGGCCCTGGACAGTCGGCTGAACTTGGTGTCGCAACCGGCTGGCCGACCGAGCGAAGCCGGGCCGCGATCTCATGCGCTACGAAGCCGCCGAGGGCCAGCCGAGCCGGGCTACTGATTCCCGAGTTCCCGAAGCGCCTGCTCGGATGCCGAACCGGGCTCGGCGGCGAACAGGTCCAGGCCGCAGCACGACGGTGCGTCGGGGAGTGCGACGAGTTCGCCGTGCAGGGTCAGCTCGCCGACGAGCGGATGGTGCAGCGCGTACGTCCGGTTGCGAACCTGTGCGACCGGGTGCTCGGCCCACATTCGTGCGAAGTCCGGACTCAGCTCTTGCATGTTCTCGATGTGTGCGGTGAGTTCGGCGTGGCCAATCTACAGCGCCAAATGTCCGCCGCATGAAAACCTCAGCACGAATACTCGATTCGATTGCTTTGGTCCCTTGTGCACCGCTGCCGCAGGTTCCGCCGTGCGTCAGCTACGACGAAGCCCGGCAGCCTTCACGATCTGCCGGGCTCCCATTCTGCTATCGGGTTCTACAGACCCCGACGCACCTTCACGGTAATTGTTCTGTCTATCGCGTCCAGTACGGTGATGAAAGCTTCCTGGTCGCCGTCGTGGGCAGTGCGCTCACGAAATAGAGTGTCTGCCAATGCTTTTCGAATCTCAGCGATCGTCTGTCGGGGGTCTGCCGAACTTGCGTAGATCATTGCGGGCGTTGAGTCTTCGATGACTGCACCGCTCGCTTTGCAGTGCGCGATCAGTTCGTCGCGCACTTGTTGATTGCTGGCATACATCCCGGCCATCCCCGAACCTCATGCATTCTCTTCGATGCCGACCAATTGCCCTGCGCTGCTGCGCAGAGCCCGAACATCTGGGTGGTCGATCGCCGCCGCCGCGTGAATAGCGCGAACGTCGGACGCCAACCGCGCCGAGCCGATGCGTCGTGCTTCCTCAACGACCTCGAGACCGAGCGCCGCACCTTCCCCTGGTTCCCCGTTCAGAAGTGTCAGTACGGCCTCACGTGCCAGGCAGAACGCTCGCGACCGTGCCCACGACTCCGAGTAGCTCTCAATGGCAACCCTGAGCCGGTGCCGCGTCTCTGTCACTTCGACGCCGTGAACTGCGATGTCGTACAACGCGTGCCCGGTGTCCCCGTTCAGTTGGGCGAATGTGTAGAACTGCGCGAAGTTCCCATAGTCCGGCACGTCGTCATCCGCCGAATCGTGAAAGTGCTCGTCCGCATCACGAACAGCCCGAACGCACTCGCGAGCGTTGCCGAGCGACCCGAATGCTCGAGCTTGCACCGCGGACAGGTTTGCCCGCCGCAAGTTGCTTATCCTGTCCTCGCGCACCTTGGCCGCGCCCAGCAGCGTCAAGGCTTCGTCAGGCTGACCGAGGTAGATTGCCTGCCGCGCCATATCACTCAAGATGTCCGCGCGTAACGACCAGGCCCCCGCCTCATCCGCGCAATGCAAACCCACGCGCAGGTATCGGTCAGCCGCTCGATAATGCCCGGCGTCGAAGTGCGCCCAGCCGACCGCATCCGCCAGCGCCCCCACCGCCCCGTACAGATCGCGGCTTACCTGGTTGTCGTTGGCTGCCTCCAGGAGAGCTGCACCACGACGCACTTGCGCCGCCATTACCTCCCAGGCCCAAGGGTGCCCAAGGTGATCGGACTCGCGAACGGCGTGCATGACCTGTTCGATCTCGGCGACATGCTCAGGCCCGATGCTGTTCGGGATAGCGGTATGGACGATCGCATCGTCCAGTGTCGCGGTTAGGCCCCCCGCTAGTAGCGAACTTCCCCCCACCGCGGCAAGCCCGCGTAGGAAGTCAATACGGCGCACGTCATCTCCATCACTAGCCCGGCGATTGCGCCGGAAAAATCCCAGATCCTCAATCGGCACCCCGAACGCCTGAGCAAGCGCCTGCCGGTATGGCTTCTGAGGCCACGTCACGCTGCCCCGTTGAAGTCGGCGGATCGCTTCATCGTCGTAGCGGCCTTCCCGCCCGGTGATTTCGGCGTACGCGGCGTTGACCCGCTCGGCTGTCTCGGCCTGGGTCCAGTCACGTTCTTGAATGTGTTGCGTCAACCGCACATTGGGTTCCCGATACACAGTCGACCCTCTCTTGTGGTCCTAACCGAGAATAACCACCCAGCACCCCGCATTGTCACCCGCTGACGGCACTTTGCGGGGGGCTTTGCGGGGGTGTTTGCCCTGCTAGAACGGCTAGAGCGGTGTGACGCTCATTGCTGCGCAACCATTTCACAGCAAGCAGGGGAGCTTGATTATGCCGTCGCCGTCGTTGTCCGACTTTCAGCCTGGCCCCTGTTCCCGTCCCGGGTACGTACATGAGCGCCGTTATGGCCGGGCGCACCTAACCAATCGAGCTACTGAGAGGGCGCGATGGTGAAGAACCCAGAACTACCGCACCGGACGCCACTCGTCGGCCCTCCCGCCGCCGTCGCGGTCGATCTCCCTGCCGAGGTTGTTGAGCGCTACCTAAACGCCCTACATGAGTGGCAACCCGAACAAGCTCACGAACAACCCGATCAGGGGGTCTGAATTCCAATGGGCCACTTAGCTTTTAGCGACACACCGTTGTCGCGCTGTCACTTCTACAGGCGGGTGTGCGATCTGCCCGCGACCGTCGACCCGCCCCACCTCGGCCGCATCATCATGAAAGCCGAGCACGTATGGGCACTCATCCTCCCTGCCCATCTCGGGCAAGCCGTGAAAACCTATATGCAACACCATGGTTCGGATATCGGGCCGATACTGTCGCATCCACGCTCGAACCGGTGGACGCTGCTTGTGCGCCCGGACATCCCCAACGACGTACGCCTGTTCGCCGAGATGTTCCGGCTGAACGTGTCGGTAGTGCGAACCGGTGGCACCGTCGCGTTGCCGTCACCGGTCGACAACGGCGCGCAGTTCAGACGTTGGATCGAACCGCCGCGCTGCACGTTCCGGCCCTCCGGGCTTGTGGTGGTCGATGCGATCCGGGCGTGCTCGGGCCTGTATCGCCCAGTGAAGCGCTGGACTGCTCATGTCTGAATGTGAGTGCGGGCCCTGGATCACGTTGTCGATGTGCGGTATCGGGACATTCGACCCCGACACCAGCGAAGTGCGGTCGGTCAGGTGCCCGGATCGGCTGTGCTCGGGCTTGGTCCCCATCGTCGACGCTCGGATCGCTGACCACGACGGCATTCTGCCCTCGGCCTTGCGGTGTCCATGGATCGGCGTACGGGTGGTGGATGACACGGCCGAACGCATGCCCGATTTCTACACGCGCATATCGACACAGGACCGGCCGCATGAATGACGTTGCGCGGCCACGAAAGGCACAGCTATCTCCGCCCGTGCGGAAACTGCTCGCGGTCTTCCATGAGGAAGCCCATTTCAAGCTCGACCTTGCCCCTGTCGACAGTGCTCCGATCTACCAGCGCGCGGATGGCTCGGTGATGCCGGTTGACGAGGACGGATGGGTCTGCGACTCGGACGCCGAGCTGGACAAAGACGACGCAATCACGATTCAGCCGACCAGTGTTCGCGATCGCGAGGAATCATGAGCCTGGAAGTTCCTGTGCAACGCGACCTTTCACCGCTACCCGATGACCCGGACGTACACCTGAGTGTGTTCCTACACGGTGCACGGTTCGACTTCGTCGCGTGCCTCACGGCCGCGCTGATCTTCGTACAAGAGCACCAGGCGCAGCACTACGCCGATGCTGTCGCGGTCGACCTCGGCGACACCAGAGGCTACCCGCGGCTTCCGTGCGAGCGCCTTTACCTGTCACCGTGAGGTGAGACACTGACGCGCGAGTTCCGAGGCTCACGAGCGTCAGCAGAATCTTGATTCGGACAGCGGGAACGAGAAGCGACGGAAGCGGAGGTATCAGCGTGGGGAATGATGATCAGTTGGGCCTGGATTTGGTCGTTGATGTCAAGCCGAACGCATGGGTTACGTGGGCCGAACCGCAGCGACGGGCGGCACAGGTCAGGAAACTCCTCAACCGCGCCGAGTTGCCCGCACTGCCGTCGGAGCCATGGGATTTCGAATCAGATGAGGCAATTCAGATCAACGACGTGATCGCGGAGCTGTTTCCGGATATCACAGCTGCGACCCTTTCAGAGAATGCCGATTTCGTCGATCAACTCGTGTGCTTCATCGGAGAATGGTTCATCCGGTATCTGGACGCGCAATGGTGCGATCTGACCGATATGCCATCCGGATACAACGACTGTAAAGACATCTCTATTTACGACGACATTAGACCGGGCATAGCTTTCAAGTTCACGGATTGGAAGACCTGCACGGCAGAATGTCTTGTCAAATTCGTGATCGAGCACGAATTCCTCGATATTGTCGAACTGGCATCCGTGGGGTTCTGGAGGCTACACAAAGATGGTGGCCCGTTGTTCTCCGATCTCAACGAGAGCTTTCCTGATCACCCTCCTTTCGTGTGACCTAAAATAAATTTCGTTTCATAGTTTCGGGGGCGGGGTATCGCCATGCCTGGTGACGGTTACGGCAGTGATCGCAAAGGATTCGACAGCAACCAACGCGGGAGGATCTTCGAAAACGGCAGCGACCGATTCTTCCGAGACCGCGAAAACGGATACACTCACCAGTCCCGAACATACAGGGACGGAAAAGACAGCATCAAGTTCGACAAGGTCAGAAAGGACGACCTAGGACGCACATCCACAATCGAAGAGAAATCAGGCAGGATCGGAGGAGATAAGGACGAAACTCAGCTGAAGGTTGTGCGTGCTCTCATCGAAAAGGGTGAGGTCCAGCATCACCTGCTGAGATCGGTTGAGGGCGAAGCGATATCGCCACGAGCTAAGGAACTCATCGATGGCCTGGTCCGCGACCACGGGGATAAGTTCACACATCAGGTCATCTCGCGCGAGGACGCCCGCGAGATATGGGCGCGCGGATTGGAAAGGGAACCAACTCCGCAACTCGAACTACCCGGCGTCGGCGAGCAAGCGCGGCTGCAAAGCGAACGGCAGCGAGAGGCGCGGGAGCTGGCGAAAGAACGCCAAGAGCGGTCGCGGATCGCCGAGCGAGAACAACGGGCACGCGATAGAGAGTTGGCGCGGAGTGTAGGCCCGCGAGAGTTGAACGAGAAACGCGAACAGCTCCGCGAACATGTAGCGGAGGCGCGGAAGATTGCCGAACCGCGCGAAAAGGGCCAGGCACTAGAAATCGAAAAGCTGCGGGAATCGCACACGCGGTTTACCAAAGACCTAGCGGATATTCGCGAAATAGAACGCGCGAAGGCTCGGCAGATGGTTCACGACGCCGGATTAGGGCGCGAACACGCCCAAGAAACGGAACGACTCATAGAACAGAACCACGAAGATAAACGCAGAGACGTAACGCATGAGCTTGGAAAAATCGGCTCTACCCTCGCACGTGAAGAGAAAGAGCGGACCGAGCGGGAAGCGATCGACAAACAACGCGAACAAGCGCGAGAAATGCGTGAGCGAGCAGTGCGCGAGGGGGTGCCACGGGAAGTTATGCGCGTGTACGAATTAGGTCGGCCCCAGCCAGGTGAGGAAGCAAGACCAACTCGAACCCATGCCGACGCTGAACGAGAACGGGCGATACATCAGCAGCGCGAACGCGAACGCACGGAACGCGAACGTGAGGGCCGACACCGCGGCGGGTAGGGCTTAAAACGAAGTCCAGCGTAGCCACTTCGGCATTCAGGACGTCCATGATGACGATGAAGCTCGCCGTCATGGACGTGGTTGCGGAAGGCGTCCCGCTCCACCGGGTACCTTGCCTGTGCTGATCCTCCGCTGTGCCGGATTCGGCTGCCCCGGTCCTGGAATCCTGCGTGCGGAGTGCCTGCCAGGTTGCGTCGCGGATCGAGCGGGCTTACCGATCAGTCTCGCGAAAGCTATTGTGCCGCAGACGTGATGACCTCATGTAGAGAGTGAAAGAAGATTGGGAGCCCCCGGACGAGAAAGAAAGAGAAGAAAAGAAGCCGGAACCCCAAGTAGTAAAACCCAAGTAAGAGAACTTGCCGAATTTCCCTCTACGAAGATCAAGAGCGGCGCGCATGCGCGCGCCGCCCGGTGCGCCCGCCCTTCCGCTCCGCTCCCGGGCGGCCCGACTTGCAGCTCTGACACGACCTGCGCATCTTCCGCCCGGTCACCGACCAACAGCACGTCCATGATGAGAACTATCGCTTGTCGGTCCGGATGCGTTCGTGTTGCAACTAATATCGAACTGTATTCAGTGGCAAGAAATCCCAACTAATGACAGCTATATACCTTCATCATCATCCATTTGCTCCCGCTTCGCTCGGTCGTAAAGCTTATCGTCAACGGTAGGACTATCAGCCGAATACACTGAAAATCTGTCGACTAGTGGCCGCAGTTGCTCAAGACCTTGGTTCGGGTCCGGCAATGCAAGCCGTAGATGCAAAGAAAGGATATCCATTTCACGCTTAAGTTGACCGAACGCCGTGGCAGCCTCAGTATGTCGCTTCGAGACTTCCGAGTACCCCAAGAATGTATGAAGAGCTGCCAGCACGCTCGCCAGCAGTGCAACAAATCCTGCCGCGACAACCCAGTACCATTCCGGCTGAGCTCGGAGCGTTGCGAAAATACTTGTTCCTACTAGAGCCGATAGAGCGACAACCGGCACACCGAGAATTCTATTCATTGCGTCCGCCCGCTTGGCCGCTATGTGCTGAGCTCGAGACATTCGGTGTGCACGCAATCGATATCGGTCAAGGAGACTAAGAACATCGATCAACGAAGCATTGTCTTCCATCTAGCCGGCCTCAGCAATTGAAGATTTCCACATGCTGTAGACTTCCAACTTTACAGAACCGCTGCCATCCTTGGTTTCTATCGAAATTCTTTCGTCCGCCTCGGGCGTTAGAATATGCCGTTCCAACCTTTTTCCGAGCGAAACGGCGTCAATGTCCCATGCACGGGCCACGGCTTCCAAAATCATAGGGGCGCTTCCGATCTTCCCAAGACCATACCACCATGCCTCGGGATTCCATACTCCGTCCACCAAAGGCGCAGCGCCCGCAAAACGAGAATCTTTCGGCCGAGGAAATACCTCCTCCGGAAAGAAGAACATAGGATACAAATCTACAATAACGGCATTACCAGGGAGATCGAGCTCCCGTCCGCGGGTTCGATCAATATAGATCGGCGTGCCGTCCTCATTGTGGAACGCGTAGATCTCCGCTGAGGAGATAATGTATACCACCTCGCATTGTTGCGCCCACTGATCCGCTTTCAGCGGCGTCAATTCACCATCTCTGGTGTACCCCAACGGGAGCGTTGGAACATCTACACCCACAGAGCGGGCAAATTGCGCCGCCGTATACCGGGTCGCCGTAGACGCATAGCTTGAGTTAGCTGTTGACGTAGCCTGCGTTTCGGCCCAGTTACGCAACGACTGCGCATTCGCCGAGGGGAATGCAGTCTTGCGGTCAGCCTTTCCCGGCTCCCCTACAAATACACCCAAGATTGAATACAAAATATCGGCACGCAGGCCGCCAACGAATATCGGGGCGCTCGGGCTCGGCCACCACCACAAATCTGCGATGCTAGCTTCTTCGAGTCCCGCTGCCAGAACTGCACGTCCTACGATATCCCCATCGTCCGACAAGATTACCCGAGAATTTGTGACAAAATTCTTCTCATACTCTCGATACATTGGTGCCAAAAAGGGAACCTGCAACTCTTCAGCATAGACAGCACGGAAGAGATCTGACGCCTCAGCCGTCTTCCAGGAATCTGCCGCAACTACCAACTCGGGCATGCCGTTCTCCGAGTCTGAAAAAGCTATATCCGTATCGGATAGAGCACACAAGCTCGAAATATTCTTCTTTAGCATTTCCGACCTGCTGATGCGCAGTACATCCGTCTCTAAGAGACCGCTGCGAGTCAGGGGATCGCAGCGCAATTTGATTTTAACGGTCGCCCCCCCTGCATGCAACCGATCTTCCGCAGGAACCCGTTGCAGCATCGGCCTGCCCCCGATGCCACCTTTGAAAATTAATCGTGCCGTCTTATCGGATGCATCAAGGTATTTTAGCGAAGTAACCTCGACATAGTCGCTGAGCATGAATACCGAAAAGAATCCAATACCAAACTTCCCGGTAGCTCTGTACTTCTTGCTAACAAGCCCTGGATATTCGGTAAGCATCTCCGGAGACGTCCAAGTTGACTTTCCAAAGTCGGTTAGAGAATTAACAAGGCGATTTTCATCCATACCGATACCTGAGTCGGAAACGCTCAGCCAGTAGTCGCCCCCGGCTTGCCATAACCGCACCACCACAGAATTGTTGCTTCCGCCAAATTGAGTGACCCTAGCACGAATCGAATCTGCCGCATTTGCTATCAGCTCTCGCAGCGCCACCGACGATGAATCGCCGTATAGTTCCTTGCCACCGAGATTTGATACGACAGATTCCACTTGCGTGACTTTAACCCGCGCGTCAATTGGGTCCCAGTCGGCCGTGCGAATGTATCTCGAAAGTCGATGTGGACTCTCTGCGCCTGATACAGCTGTCACAAGAAATCTAGGACGGTTGAATTCGACACATAAGGCATCGACCTGATGGAGTTCATTATCAATCATGCGGATTGTCTCGAATGCGAGCCACCAAGCTTGAGCTTCTACAGCCGAGAAATCTTGAGACGAAGTATATGTAAGTCGGTCCTCCGAGCGGCGAGGCCGTGTTAACCTTTCCTGAAAGTACCAGTGATCCTCAGAGTCACCCAACGGCTTTCTGAATGCGTGCAGATATGTTGGCGCACGCCTCGAATCGATGTGTATGGCGTCTGCCAGACGCAGGATGCACGCTATCTTCAACGTATCGATTTCCCACGAGGGTGGATGCTTTGGGTACGATCCTAATACATTCGGAAAGTGCGTCGGCAACTCCTCGACCGAGAGCCGATGACTGTGCGCGATTTTTCCAATAATTGCGCCGAACGCTGTTCGTAGCTCGGTGTTCTCCAAAAGCCTAAATCGCTGCCCACTAGAAGCCTCAAACTCCTGCGTTACGAGACGCTCAGCTTGTCGAGCGTGCCGGAGTCTCAACACTGCAACAATCGCCTCCTGCTTTGCAGGAGGAAAATCCACTTCGATCGACCTGGTGCCATTAGAGCTTTTCACATGCCGCTTACTGGCAGCCGCAAAGAAGGATTCATAAAGCGGATCCTACAAAATTGACTCGATTCCATCAGGAAATGCCGATAAGCCCATTCCGAGATCATGAAGTAAAAACGATCCACCGAGAACGAATGCCTCAGCGGGATTTATAGGAAAATCTTCTCCGAGAATTAGCGAGGCTGTGTCCCACAGAGAATCTATATGATCAATTGAATGGTCCGTAAACATAGGCATAGTTCGCGATATCTCGCCAGCGAGCGGCTCAACTACATTCCGGAACAGCTCAAAGGAACTCCGGAGTATCGCGATCTGCTCACCCTCAGCTCCGTGCTCATCTAAACCAAGAGTTCGCTTCCAAAGCGGAGTTGATCGAAAATCGACAGACATAATGCCAGTGAACCCCTACCCCTCAGCTTACTGTGACCCGCTACACAATACACAGCAACCTGGAGCCGGCTTGGGCAACGGGGGCTGTTGCCAGCAGATCGGACGCCAACCAGTGCCGCGTCAAGCAACGTGCTGCCCCTCCTTCGACTTCCACGCGGCTCATTTCCCGTATGCCGTGAAGCTGCCCAGCACCCGTGCCGTCGCTTGCACGGGGCACCGAACTGGCACCCCGACCACGCCGTCAACGAGTGTGTAACCGACATCTCACCCCCGCCACCCGGGCCAACTCCTCGCGCCGCAGGCCCGCGACTCGGCGCACTCCGCCGTGGTCGCGCAGCCCGACGTCCTGCGGGCGCAGCCGAGATCGGCGCGATTTGAAGGAACCCGCTGAGCTCGGTCCGATCGTCCACTCGGCAACCCTACGTCCGGGTGTCCGTGCGGAAAGGCACCGTTACTTCGAGCCCTGCCACCACTCTCTGAGTAGCCGATATTCGGACGTTCGCGGTGGCGGTCGAGCGACGCAAATCATCCAATGATCATGGAGAAGGGATTGATCCATTCCTCATCGATGGAGAACGCGCCGTGATGGCCCTTGCGCAGGCCGCAGACGGTGAGCGCGAGTACGCCGTGACCTGCACGCGCGTGTGCGGACCGAATCCGGCTGGGTCGATCGACGCCTTCGCGGCGACGTTGAGTGGTGTCGCCAGATCGGGGATTCCGGTCACCTGCTGGAACTGGCGCCACAGGCTGCGGTCGTCGAGCGGTCGAGGGGCACCCCACGGCGTCGGTTCCGCGTTTTCGACGCGAACCCTCGCATCGCGGGTGTAGGAGTGCCACTCGTTTCCGTTGAATCCGTTGTCGGACAACCACTGCCGCACGTCGTGATATCGCAGACCGGCTTCGGCGGGGTGTGGTGCGCCGAAATTGTCGAAATTCCGATCGTCGTCGTCTTGGTACCAGTCGTGTTCGTAGTAGCGCTGTAGCCGACCGTGCTCGGCCATGCACCATCCCCACCGGTCGCCGCAGCCACCATCCTCGATCAGGCTGTACCACTGCGCGCGCCCGAATCGACTGCTCAGCTCGATACAGCGGGATTCTCGAAGCTCGCGCTCAGAGGGCAGGTCTATCTCGACCACATCCTCGATCGTGATCGGGTGCCGTCGCCTCAGGGGCTACCGCTCCCGCAGCATCGCCCAACACGAGCTACCGCATGATCCGCCCTGCAGCACAACAAGATACAACTGTCTTACCTGGCGGTACTACCGACTTCGATGGAGAATCCCCGCTGACGCGGCGATGCCGCCGAAGCCGCACAATTGGAGGACACGGCACAATGAGCGCATCCCGGAGCACCCTCGACATGCCCACCACGGCAATGGATCGGGCGCTGCGCGTTTTAGGCTCCCCCGACAATCAACTGAATATCGGTGCAGTTCTGCACTTGGACGGACAACCGCCGAGCCTCGGTGACATCCAGGACTACATCGCTGCCCGGCTGGCCGCTCTGCCAGCGTTGACCGCATGGATGACGCGGGGAGCCCGGCATTGGGCGGTGGCCGACGACATGGACCTGACCAGCTATGTCGTCGAGCATATTGTGCCCACTCAGGAAAATCTGGAGCAGGCTGTTGCCGAACTGGCGAGGACTCGGCTGCCGGAGGACGGTCCGCATTGGCGGATGTGGTTGCTGCGCGGCTACGCGCCTGATCGGTACGCCCTGCTGTATCTGGTGCACCACTGCGTGCAGGACGCCGCGGGAACAGTACGAACATTGGAGTCGCTGTTCGCACCTGGTATCCCCGAGAGCGAATCGTCCGCCGTATACCACGGTTTCGCCCAATACCCTCGCGCGTCGGCCCGCACACAAGCGCAGTGCGTCTCGATGAGTTTGCAGAGCATGCGGAGCTTGGGCGCCTGGGACCTGCCTGGGTGTCAGTCCTCACGCGAGATCGGATTCGCATGGGGCCGCGTGCCTACCAGTGCGCTCGCCTCCGTTGCCCGCGCTTTCGGCGGCACCCGCAATGACACATATGTCGGATCGATCGCCCATACGCTCACCCGTTGGCAGAGCGAGATCCGCGGGAGTGCCGACTTGCCCGACATACCGTTACTGGTGCCCGCCAACATCCGTCGCCCGGACGAGGTGGCCTTGGCTGGCAACAGGACAGCCACCACCTACCTCAGATTGCCAGGGGCGTCGCTCCCATTCGAGCAACGGATGACCAGCACCATTCGCGCTACCGCACCGTTGAAGTCACCAACCGTGCGGGCAGCGTTCCGTCGCATCGGCGACGGAACGCCCACCTGGCTCATGCGCACAATGCTTTCCGCTATCTCGGCTCCGCGCCGCGCTCCGGCCGTGCTGTCGCATGTCGTTTTGCGTCATCGCCTCGCGCTGCACGGTGATCCCGTCACCGCGGTCGATCCGATCATGGCCACCCAAGGGGACATTCCGCTGAGTGTGCTTCTACTTGTCTATGGGGACAGCGCCACCGCATGCTTCAGAACCAACGCCGGATTCTCCGGCCTCGACCAAATACACCGCGAGTGGGAACAAACCCTACTCTCATGGCAGAGCGAGGCGGTCACGTCAGGTCGATCCTGATCCGAAAATGACCTTGGTGACCGGGCGTGGTCGTCCACTCGACAACCCTATGCCCGGCGTCCATGTCCTTACCGCGGTGGCGAATTGGGTGATCACGCCGTGAGTACGCAGCACACGGGTCTGGTTGCGCGGCTGCGGTGGCTCCACGCTGTCAGACGGCGTTCACCCCAGCGAACGGAGAAGCCGTGCACCTGACACTCGGACTCATCGGCAGCGGAATGATCGGTACTTCCATTGCCCGCCTGGCCATCTCGGCCGGTCTCGACGTCGTCCTCAGTAATTCGCGAGGGCCCGCGACCCTCGCCGATCTCGTCTCCGAACTGGGCGGGCAGGCCCGAGCGACGACTGCAGCGGAAGCAGCGCGCGCCGCAGACCTGGTGGTCGCGGCGATACCGTTGATGGCGTTTCGAAAGCTTCCCGTGGAATGGACCCTGCGAACCCCCGGCATTCCCGTCCCCGTACCCCAACTCACCGAACTCGTCGAAACCGCAGTCCGCCAGCCCGCAGGCGAAGCCGAACTCCCAAGCGCCGACTGAGGGGCCCAAGGAGCATGCTCGTCGATCTTCGACGAGTTGCGTGATCAATAGCAGCTCAACATATTTGCCGGTTACATGGGGTGCGCAGACGTTGCGGGCGGATCTGGAGAGAGTTCTTCCGGATACTGATAACGTGGGCGAGTCGTCGAGTTCTGGGCGGCTGGTAGGGCGTCCGGTGATTGTGCGTCGAAATCGCCTGTCCTGCAGGGACTGTGGGGTGACCGCAGTCGACTGTGGTTGCCTCGCCAGGGTCCGGGTTCTCGACGCGGACCTCATGGCCGGGGTCACATACGGTCGGCGTCGCGAGGAGGGCTGAACTGAGTGCTGTGGCCGCAGGCTGTGTTATCGCCGCGGTGCTTCCATTGATCCTGGCCTTCTTGCTGATCCAACGTCTGGAGTCACGCCTTTGACCACGCCACCGGCAACCCACACCACCGCCAACGGAGTCTGCCCCGCGCTGCACGGTTCCCCGCTCGATTCCGGCGAACCTCGAGTTCGGTTGCATACCCCGGAGTTCGCCGCCGATCCGCATCGGGCCTATCGGGAGGCTCGCAGCCAGTACGGGTCGCTGGTGCCGATGGAGTTGGCGCCGGGTGTGCCCGCGACCCTGGTGGTCGGGTATCAGACCGCGGTGCGAATCCTGAATGATCCGGAACACTTCCCGGCGGATCCGCGGCATTGGGAACAGACGATTCCCGACGACTCGGTCGTCAAGCCGATGATGATGTGGTACCCGAACGCACTACGCAATACCGGGGCGGCGCATGCCCGCTACCGGCAGGCGTATTCCGGCAGCATCGACGGAATCGATCTGCACGAACTGCATTCGACGGTCGAGAAGATCGCCATCCCGGTGATCAACAGCTTCTGCGAGGTCGGCGAGGTCGACCTGGTCACCCAGTACGCGCTGCCGGTCGTCTTCGAGGTCATCAACCAGATGGTGGGCTGCTCAGCGGAACTGGGGCAGCGGGTCGCGACCGGTATGGCGATGCTCTTCGACACCGTCGAGGCCGCCGCCGGTATGGCGATGCTCAGCGAGGCGCTGCTGGAGCTGGTGCAGCTACGCAGGGCCGAGCCCGGTGACGACGTCACCTCGCGAATGGCCCACCACCCGTCCAAGCTCGACGATACCGAAATGCTATGCCAGCTGATCAGTTTCTACGGCGCGGGCATCGAACCGATGCAGAATCTGATCACCAACACCCTGCTGCTGATGCTCACCGACGACCGGTTCGGCGGTGACATGCTCGGCGGTAGCCTCTCGACCCGCGACGCACTCGACGAGGTGTTGTTCAACGACCCGCCGATGGCCAATTTCAGCATCACCTACCCGCGCCAGCCGATCCTCATCGACAACACCTGGCTGCCCGCCCATCAGCCGGTCGTGGTCAGCTTTTCGGGCTGCAATAACGATCCGGCGATCCGTGGCGGCGATCGCACCGGCAACCGCTCGCATCTGGCGTGGGGCGCCGGGCCGCACGCCTGCCCCGCGAAATCCGTTGCCTACCTGGTCGTTCAGGACGCCATCGATCAGCTGCTCGACGCACTGCCCGAGATGGAACTGGCCGTGCCCGCGGACGAATTGGCTTGGCGGCCCGGCCCGTTCCACCGCGCATTGGCGGCGCTGCCGGTCGTTTTTCCCCAGTCCCCTCCGCTGCCCGTCTTCTGAAGGAGATAACGATGGAGCATGAACCGCTGGTCCTGGATCTGACCGGCGCCGATATCCAAGGCGAGAACGAGCGGATCCGGGAGCGCGGGCCGGTCGCGCTGGTCGCCCTGCCCGGCGGTGTGCCCGCGTGGTCGGTGACCGATGCCGCCGTGCTCAAGAGTCTGCTCGCCGATCCGCGGGTGTCGAAAGACGCACGGCAGCACTGGTCTTCGTTCATCAATGGCGAGATCACCCAGGAGTGGCCGCTGCTTCCGTGGATCGCGGTCGACAATATGTTCACCGCGTATGGCACGGACCACCGCCGCCTGCGCAAGCTGGTCTCGCCCGCGTTCACCCATCGTCGCACCACGGCGCTGCGCCCGCGCATCGAGGCGATCACCGAGGGTCTGCTGAACGCGCTCGCGGCCACGCCCAAGGGCGAGGTGGCCGATCTGCGCGAGGGTTACGCCTATCCGGTGCCGATCGAGATCATCACCGAAATGATGGGTGTGCCCGAACATCTCGGGCCCGGTCTGCGCAAATGCGTCGACGGCTTCTTCGACACCTCGTTCGGGCCGGAGGAAGCACAGGCCAACTACCTCGAAATGTACCGCCTGGTCAGCGAACTCGTGGCCTACCGGCGCGAGACCCCGGGCGACGACGTCACCAGTGTCCTCATCGCGACCCGAGACGAGGACGACGGCTCGCAGCTGAGCGAGAAGGAACTCGTAGACACGCTGATGCTGGTCATCAACGCCGGTCACGAGACCACGGTCAATCTGCTCGATCAGGCGATCTTCATCCTGCTCACCCATCCCGAGCAGCGCGCCGATCTGGTCGAGGGCCGGGTGCCGTGGTCGGATCTGGTGGAGGAGACGCTGCGCTACGAGGCGCCGGTCGCGCACCTGCCATTGCGCTATGCGGTCGAGGATATCGAGCTCGGTGAGATCCGAATTCCCAAGGGCGAGGCGATTCTGGCGTCCTACGCCGCCGCGGGCCGCGATCCGAACCTGCACGGTGCGACCGCCGCGACGTTCGACCTGCACCGGGTCAACAAGGAACACTTGTCCTTCGGGCACGGCGCGCATCACTGCATCGGCGCCCCGCTCGCTCGGCTGGAGGCGACGATCGCTCTCCCGGCTATCTTCGAGCGCTTCCCGAATATGCGCTTGGCCGTGGATCCGGCGGAATTGGCGCCGGTCGGCAGTTTCATTTCGAACGGACACCGTACGCTGCCGGTTTTCCTGGACTAGATCGTGGTCGGGGTGCCGCACAGCGGCACCCCGACACGATCGATCCGAGTAGCTGCGGCAACGGGCACATACGACAATCGCCGCGCGCCACGTGTCATGAGATCGCCGGTTGCTCCTGGGTTGGTATCGGGGTGACGGCACCGTGGACAACTCCGACGGCCGCCCCCGCGGCGGCGCCGACCGCGGCGGCCGGGATGGCGATCACCGCGTAGCCGATGCCTGCGCCGATGATGGGGACGACAACCAAGCCCGCCGGGAGGAATGGGATCCCGGCGATGAGACCCGCGGCCGCGCCGACGACGGCACTGGTGGCGGCGAGCGGGCTCGCCAGGGTGGAGCCCACCGACGCGCCTACGACCGCGTCACCTACGACAGTACTGGCGATTTGGTCGGAACGAGCGCGTTCGACGCCCATCGACTGAAGGCCTTGGGACAGCGCGCCTTCGGTAGCCATGGAGGCGCCGTTGATCTGGTCGGCCACGTCGGGCGGCAGAAAGTCCGGGCGATCGACCTGGATATTGCCGATGCGGATGCGATTGGTCGCAAGGGGCGCCTGCGGGACTTGATCCGGCTGTGCCGCATTCGGCATGTCCGGCACCGTGGCGTCCGGCTCGGCCACCGGTGCGGTGGCGTCGCGCAGCGGCAAGGTCGTGAATACGGCGGGGTCGTCGACCGGAGCCGATGGATCGGCGATGTGCGCCAGTCCATATGGAGTCCGCGAGAGCGTCGCGGTGCCGAGTGGTTGCGACTCGGCGTTAGCGGGTGTGGTGCTGGTCAGGGCGGCGGACAGGGGAAGCGCACTGGCCAAAACCAGTGTGGCTGTCCGTCGACGGATGAGACGAACCGGATGTGTGGGTCGATGTTTACCCATGGATTACCTCATTCCGAACATCGATGATTACTTACCTACATTCGGAACCGTCCACCTTTCGGATGAACCCATTTTTGTCGAGCCGATTCGGCCCGGTGCGGGGCGTCCGCACCGGGCCGAATCGACTCGGATCAGGCCACGGCGACCAAGCGGGCCGCGTTGGCCGACTCGTCGTCGGCGGCCTTGTTGGCTGCCAGTTCGGCCTCGACCCGCTCGCGGTAGCGGGTGATTTCGCGGTCCGTGTTCGCGGCGTCCCAACCGAGTCGCGCCCCCATGAGGAAGGCGATCGCGGATGCGGCGGTCAGGCCGCGGTCGGCGGTTTCGATCGAGATGCGGGTGCGGCGGGTGAGGACATCGTCGAGATGCAGTGCGCCCTCATGCGTCACCGCGTAGACGACCTCGGCGCCGAGGTACTCACCGGCACCGGGCAGCGGCTCGGCCAACTCCGGTTCGGCCGCGATCAGATCGAACAGTTCGGATATGCCCGAACCATAGCGACCGAGCAGGTGCTCGACGGTCGCGACGGGCAGACCGGCCCGCTGTGCGACGCTGTTCACATCGGCGGCCAGTTCCTGGTAGCCGACGGCACCGAGCAGCGGCAGGTGTTCGGTCACCGACGGGGCGGCCGCGCGACCGAGTCCCTCGACGGCCGCGTCCACCACATCGGCGGCCATCACGCGGTAGGTGGTGTACTTACCGCCCGCGATCACGAACAGACCCGGAACCGGTTCCGCGACGGCGTGTTCCCGCGATAGCGTCGCGGTATCGGCGGACGCGCCGGACAGCAACGGGCGCAGACCCGCGTAGGTGCCGACAATATCTTTGCGGGTCAACGGCTCTCGCAGCACCGCGTTCAGATGATCGAGGATGTACTGCACATCGGCATCGCTGGCCACCGGATGGTTCTTGTCCAGCGCCCAATCGGTATCGGTGGTGCCGATGATCCAGTGCCGGGCCCACGGGATCACGAACAGCACACTCTTCTCGGTCCGCATGATCAGACCGGTATCCAGGTCGAGCCGCTCGCGCGGGACCAGGATGTGCACGCCCTTCGACATGCGCACGTGGAAAGGGAATTCCACGCCGGTCATCTTGTTCATCTCGTCGGTCCAGACGCCGGTCGCGCTGATCACCCGGCGGGCGCGCACGGTGTATTCGCGACCGGTCTCCACATCGGTGACGTGCGCGCCGATCACCCGCTCGCCGTCGCGCAACAGTCCGGTGACCTTGGTGCGGGTGAGTACCGTCGCGCCGTGCTGGGCGGCAGTGCGGGCGATGGTCATGGTGTGGCGCGCGTCGTCGACCTGTGCGTCGAAGTAGCGGATCGCGCCGATCATCGCGTCATCGCGCAGTGCGGGCACCAATTCCATTGCGCGCGTGTGCGAAAGGTGCCGGTGCATGGGCAGCGCCCTGGCCCCGCCGATGGTGTCGTACAGCGCGACGCCCGCGCCGATGTAGGCGCGTTCCCAGACCCGGTGTTGCAGCGGCAGCAGGAACGACACCGGACGCACCAGATGCGGGGCGAGTCGGTGCAGCAGCAGGCTGCGCTCCTTCAAAGCCTCGCGCACCAGCCAGAAGTCGAGCTGCTCCAGGTAGCGCAGGCCGCCGTGGATGAGCTTGCTCGATCGGCTCGAGGTGCCCGCCGCGAAATCCCTTGCCTCGACCAGGGTTACGGTCAGCCCGCGGGCGGCGGCATCGAGGGCGGCACCGGCGCCGACCACGCCGCCGCCGATAATGAGTACGTCGATTTCATTGTCGCCCAATGTGTTCAGCGCATTGGCGCGGTAGTTCGAGTCCAAACGTGCGGACACGGTATGTCTCCTTGTTTCGGTGCTACTGCGTCTTCGGGATGGGTTGGTCAGTCGTCGACGTCGATCCAGTCGAGCGTGTGCGAGACCGCCTTCTTCCAACGTGCGTAACCGCGTTCGCGCTGCTCCGCGGTCCAGGTGGGTGTCCAGCGCCGGTCCTCGTGCCAGTTCTGTACGAGTTCGTCGGTGTCGCTCCAGAATCCGACCGCCAGCCCGGCCGCATAGGCCGCGCCGAGTGCGGTGGTCTCCGCGACCACCGGCCGCGAGACCGGCACATCGAGGAAGTCTGCCTGCAGTTGCATGCACAGTTCATTGGCCGTGACGCCACCGTCCACACGCAATGTGTCCAGACGCACACCGGAATCGGCCTCCATGGCCTCGACGACATCGCGGGTCTGATAGCAGATCGACTCCAACGTGGCACGCGCGAGATGGGCATTGGTGCTGTAGCGCGACAGCCCGACGATCACCCCGCGCGCGTCCGATCGCCAATACGGTGCGAACAGACCGGAGAATGCGGGCACGAAGTACACCCCGCCGTTGTCCTCGGCCTGCCTGGCCAGGGCTTCGCTTTGTGCCGCACCGGAAATGATGCCGAGCTGATCGCGCAACCACTGCACGGCCGAGCCGGTGACCGCGATCGAACCCTCCAGCGCGTACACCGGTTTCTCGTCGCCGAACTGGTAGGCGACGGTGGTGAGCAGTCCGTGCTGGGAGCGCACGAGTTCGGTTCCGGTATTGAGCAGCAGGAAGTTTCCGGTGCCGTAGGTGTTCTTGGCCTCGCCGGGGCGGAAGCACACCTGACCGACAGTGGCTGCCTGCTGATCGCCGAGCACACCCGCAAGCGGCACCTCGCCGCCGAACGGTCCGTCGGCGCGGGTCCTGCCGAACAGTTCCGGATTCGACGAGGGCGCGATGGTGGGCAGCATGGCGCGCGGAATTCCGAAGAGGGACAACAGTTCGTCGTCCCAGTCGCAGGTCTCCAGGTCCATCAGCATGGTGCGGCTGGCATTGGTCGGATCGGTGACGTGCACGCCGCCGTCGATGCCGCCGGTGAGATTCCACAGCAGCCAGGTGTCGGTGGTGCCGAAGACGGCCTCGCCCGCGTCCGCATCGGCGGCGACGCCGGGCACATTGTCCAGGATCCAGCGCAGCTTGCCGCCGGAGAAGTAGGTTGCGGGCGGCAGCCCCGCCTTGCGGCGGATGATGTCGCCGTGACCCGCGCGTTCCAGGTCGGCGGCGATCTTGTCGGTGCGGGTGTCCTGCCAGACGATGGCATTGCAATACGGCCGCCCGGTCCGGCGATTCCACACCACGGTGGTTTCGCGCTGATTGGTCACACCGACCGCGGCCAGATCGCTCGCGACGAGATTCGCCTTGTTCAGCGTGGACACGATGACCGAACGGGTGCGCTCCCAGATCTCGGTCGGGTTGTGCTCCACCCACCCCGCGCGCGGCAGGATCTGCTCGTGCTCGAGCTGGTGCCGGGCGATCTCGTTGCCACCGTGGTCGAACACCATGAAGCGGGTGCTCGTGGTGCCCTGATCGATGGCGCCGACGTACGAGCCGAGTTTCACCGCTGAGCCTCCGTCTGCAAAGACTGCCGCGGTTGCGGCCGTCGGGGCCGACGCTATTAGCGGATCGCCGAAACGGACATAGCGTGCGTTCGACAATGCCGAACGGTTGTGATGGCCATCGCCATGTAGGTTTCGGCGTATGCCCGGTCCGATCCAATCGATCGAACGAGCGGCGGCCGTCCTGCAGCTGCTCGCTCGAGGTTCCGGCCGCCTCGGGGTCGGCGAAATCGCGGGTGCGCTCGGGCTGGCCAAGCCGACCGCGCACGGCATCCTGCGCACATTGCAGGGCGTGGGATTCGTCGAACAGGATCAAGCCAGTGGCAAGTACCAGCTCGGGGCGGCCGTACTGCATCTCGGGACAAGTTATCTCGACAACAACGAACTGCGCTCGAGGGCGATCAACTGGGCCGATGCCCTGGCCGCGCGCACGGGGGAGTCGGTGCGAATCGGTGCCGCGGCGGACGAAAGCGTGGTGGTCGTGCACCACGTCTTCCGGCCGGACAACACCGAACAGGCGCTCGAGGTCGGCGAACTGCTACCGGCGCACGCGACCGCGCTCGGCAAGGTGCTGCTCGCCTATGACGCCGAGCTGGCCGTCGCTGTTCGCGGTGGTGAATTGGCGCCGCTCACCCGGCGCACCATTGTCGACCGGGCGGCGCTCACCCGGGCGCTTGCCGCGGTCCGGCAGGCGGGATGGGCCGGGGAGACCGAGGAATTCCGGTCCGGGGTGGCCGGTATAGCCGCGCCGATCCGGACACACGGTGGACTCGTGGTCGGTGCGATCGGGATCAGCGGTCCGGTCGACCGGCTCTGCGATCCGCAACTGCGGCACCGGCCGACGCTGGTCGGGCAGGTCCGCGATGCCGCGCATGCGGTATCGCGGGATCTCGGTGCCGGACAATGAATTTCGTACATAATGCCGCACCAATTCTCGTCCGACAGGAAGTAGCCGATGGCGCAACGCTATGTGCTGGCGATCGATCAGGGCACCACCTCCACCAGGTGCATTCTGTTCGATCAGCGCGCACGCCTGGTCGGTGTCGCACAGCGTGAACATCAGCAGCACTATCCGCGGCCCGGCTGGGTCGAGCAGGATGCGCTGGAGATCTGGCGCAATGTCGAGCGCATCGTGCCGCAGGCGCTGCGGGATTCCGGTATCGCCGCGGAACAGGTTGTGGCCCTCGGCATCGCGAATCAACGGGAAACCACGGTGGTGTGGGATCGCCACACCGGTGTGCCGATCCGGCGGGCGGTCGTCTGGCAGGACGTGCGCACCGATGAACTGGTGCGCGAATTCGAGAGCAAGCCTGGTGCGGAACGAATTCGCGAACTGTGCGGCCTGCCGCTGGCCGGTTATTTCGCCGCGCCCCGGCTGCGCTGGCTGCTGGATACCATTCCTGGACTGCGGGATCGGGCCGAGCGCGGGGAAGTGCTCTTCGGCACCATGGAGACCTGGCTGATCTGGAATCTGACCGGCGGACCGGACGGCGGTGTGCATCGCACCGATGTCACCAATGCCAGTCGCACGCTGTTGATGAATATCGCCTCGCTCACCTGGGATCGAGAACTGTTGGAGTTCTTCGGAATTCCGGCCGCGATGCTGCCGGGCATTCAGCCGTCGACCGCGTCCTATGGGATGACCGGCCGGGTGGTGCCCGGCATCCCGATCGCCGCCGCGCTCGGCGACCAGCACGCCGCACTGTTCGGCCAAACCTGTTTCGCCCGTGGGGAAACCAAATGCACCTACGGTACCGGCGGCTTCCTGATGATGAATACCGGGCGCGAGCTGGTGCAGTCCTCGCACGGTCTGCTCACCACCATCGGATATCAGATCGAGCCCGAACCGGTGTACGCGCTGGAGGGGCCGATCGCGGTGACCGGTTCGCTGGTGCAGTGGGTGCGCGACAATATCGGTCTGGTGTCGAGTGCGCCCGAGATCGAAACCCTCGCTCGCACAGTCGAAGACAATGGCGGCTGCTATATCGTGCCCGCATTCTCCGGCCTGTATGCGCCGCATTGGCGCAGTGACGCAAGGGGTCTCGTCATCGGCCTGACCTCGTACATCAACAAGGGCCATCTCGCCCGCGCCGTCCTGGAGGCGACCGCCTGGCAGACCCGCGAAGTCGTCGACGCCATGAACGCCGACTCCGGTCTGCAGGCCAGCACCCTGCGCGTCGACGGCGGCATGACCTCCGACAACCTGCTCATGCAGATCGTCGCCGACGTCCTCGACATCCCCGTCATGCGCCCCTTCGTAGCCGAAACCGTCTCTCTCGGAGCCGCTTACGCCGCTGGCCTGGCCGTCGGCTACTGGCCCGACCTCGAGGGCCTGCGCAACAACTGGCGCCTGGCCGGACAATGGATCCCCCGAATGGACCCCACCCACCGCCGAGACGAATACGACAACTGGAAACGCGCCGTAGCCCTGACCTTCGGCTGGTCGCGCTCGAAGCGCTAGGGTGTGGTGATCTTGCGGGGCTCGTCGGTGATGGAGAGGATCCAGATGATCGTGTCACGCGTTATCGGCGTTGTCGTTGCCTTGCTCGTCGGGACCGTGTTGGTCGGGGGACCGGCGGAGTCGGCGCCGAATGCTTGTGCGGTGGGAAATCCGTTGCAGCCCACCGCGGAACTGTTCGCGACCGATAACACGGCGACGATCACCGATCCGGATGACCAGCGGTTGCGAAACGGGTTGGCGGCGTTCGAACTTCAGGTCGACGGGATCGCGCTCGGGAATGTCGGGCTGCCGGTCGGGTCCACCTTGGTCAGTGGGGTGTTCTGGTCGGATGAGCGGCAGCAGGCGACCTATGAGCGTTCGCGTGAATTCCATCTCGCCTGTGTCGATGCCGTCGATTTGCATCGCATCGGCGATCAGGTACGAACTCGATTCGGTCAGGAGTCGGTGCTGACCTTCCGGTACCTGCCGAATACCGCGTCGGAGGTCGACGCCTTCACGGTCGAGGTCGCCGGTGTCGACGTGCGCCGGTTCCGTGACGCACTCGTCGCCGATCGCGAGGCGCGTGAGCATCTGGTCGGCGGGTCCGTCACCGAATCCGGGAGTCTCATCCTGGTCGCCGACCTCGCGGATTTCACGCTGACCCAGCGATTCGTCACCAGCATCGGCGGCACGTGGAATCCGGATACCGTCCACTACGGTGACCGCGAATTCGTGGGTTGACGTGTCACTGGTCGGTGGAAACCTGAATGGCCCTTAGACTTCGGCGGTGCGAGCTTCTTTGCGGACGGCCGTCCTCGGACTGATCACCGCGATATTCACGATGGCAGTCGGGCTGACGCCGATGGTCATCGCGGAGCCGGTTGCTCCGGCGTTCTGTGGCACACCGCTGTCGGCGGACGAACTCGATACCATCGCTCAACTCTCCGATACCAGTACATTGATCGGAAATGCGTTGCAGCGCTTGGAGACCGCGGTAGCGCGCCACCGGGAGATCACCGAAATCCTGGTCGCGCATCGTGATCGACGCGGGCTGTTTCCGCTCGGGCTCGACGGTGTGGAGCAGTCGGCGGTGATGCCATTGCAGCGCGATCCGGGTGCTTTCCTGGATCCGGAGTACGCACATGCGATCAGCTTGGAATTGCTGCGGCGGTTCCTGGTCAATGTGCACGCGGCCTTCACCGGTGCGCCGGTCGAGCCGCAGTGGGCGCGGTATTTCGAGCTCGCTCGCCGGTGTGAGGTATCGCCCGCCCGTGTCGCCATGGCGGGCTACAACGCGCATTTGAGCGTGGATCTCGCGTATTCCGTAGCGACGGTCGCGAGTAAGCCGGAGAACGCGCCCGACTATTTCAAGATCGTCGACGCGATCGCGGCCTCCGGTCAGGTGATCATCGATCGGACCAAGGAGATCTACAACGGCGATCTCGGTCCGTTGTGGCGGTTCTATTTCGTCGGTGAGGGTCTGGACCTGTTGCTCGGTGCGGGCGTGGCGACCGGTCCGCTGCTGCGGGCCGCCGATCTCGGATACAACGTGGTGATCTACGGCAATGGCCTGGCGCTGGAGGATCCCGGACTGCACAACGCGACCGCGGCGGAGATCCGGCTGCTCGGCGATTCCGTCGAAACGGCACTGGATGTGTTGACACTGCTCAGGGGTCTGTGAGACGCCTAGTCGGTACGGTTCGATCGGGTACGGCAAGGAGTTCGCGGTGGGCATATCACTCGTCAAGGGACAGAACGGTCCGCTCGCGGCGTCGAATGTCGTTGTCGCGGTGCGATCCATCGCCCCGGCCGATGTCTCGGCATTATTGGTGACCGAAGCGGGCCGCGTTCGCACCGACGCCGATTTCGTCTTCTTCAATCAGCCGCAGGCACCCGGCGTCGAGTTGCGGTCGGGAACGCTGCTCGTTTCCGCGGCCCACGTGCCCGCCGATATCGCCCAAATACGTGTGGTCATCACTTTGGACGAATCCGGGGCAACTTTCGGGCAATTCGCACCACCGGTTGCGACCGTTGCCGATGGATCCGGAAATGCGCTCTACGAGTATGTAATCGATGGACTCGACAGCGAGTCGATCGTCATCGCACTGGAATTGTATCGGCGTAACTCCGAGTGGAAGGTTCGCGCGGTCGGACAGGGGTATGCGGGCGGATTCGCCGCGCTGGTCACCGATCACGGCGTGAGCGTCGACGACGAGCCCGCGCCCGTCACTCCTCCCGCCACCCCCGAGGTCCGGACAGTCCCCGGCGAAGCCGCACTCTCCTTCGAGAAGCGCGCCAGACTCGACCTGCGCAAACGCGAAGTCGCCAAGGTCCTGATCAACAAGAACGCCTTCGGAATTCGCGCCCGCGTCATCCTGGTCATCGACAAAACCCTCAGCATGAGCAGGCAATACAGCAAACAGGTCGTGCACCGCGTTGTGCAGCGGATGATCCCGGTGGCGACCCAGCTCGACGAGGACGGCGCCCTGGAGGCCTACCTCTACGCGCTGTCCTTCGCGAAACTGCCCGATATCACCGTCGAGCACGGCGAGGCATGGGCCCAGACCTTCTTACACCTCACCGGCACTCACCAGGGCATCGACTACGCCAGGATCGGCGGTCGCAACGACGAACTGCCGATCATGCGCGACATCATCGCCTCGCTGCGGCCAGGCGATGCGCCGACCCTGGTGCTGTTCTTCACTGACGGCGGCTTCGCGAAGAAGCGCGAGATCGCCGCACTCATGCGCGACGCGTCCCGACTGCCCGCCTTCTGGCAGTTCGTCGGCCTCGGCAGGGCCAACTACGGCTTGCTGCGCACCCTCGACGAAATGTCGGACCGGGTCGTGGACAACGCGGGCTTCTTCGCCCTCGACGACATCGACCAGGTGGACGACGCGCAGCTGTATGCCCGGTTGCTGGGTGAATTCCCGGACTGGCTGCGCGCGGCCGGGCAGGCGGGCATTCTGCGCTGAATCGTGCCGGTCCGCAGTCGAAGTCGCGGACTCAGCCGATGACGGCGTTCATGATGGTGCCCGCACTGGTGGCAACCACACCGCCGATCATGGCTCCGGCCACCATCTTCGGGGATTCCAGACCGCCGCCGCTCCACTTCTCCCAGGCGAAGCGGCCACCTGCGTAGATGATGGCGACTATGCCGGCGAGCAGCACGAACCAGGTGAAATAGCGGACCAGTTGAAGAATCTTGTCGGACACCGGAGGGGCCTCGGGAGTGGGATTGCCGATCTGTGCCCAAGTGTCGTAAACGGCGGCCAGGATCATCTCGTGTTGCTCATTCTGGATGCGGGACAGGGGGTTAACGCGCTCTCCGAGAGATGGTATCGGTTTCTCGGCGACCGCGCAGTCACGATGCCTGCGCGCTTGCGAGACCACTCGTTGTGCGGATCATGGAAAGGGCGTGATAGTCGAGGAGTAGACGATGAACATCTATCTGATGTCGATCGGCGATGCCTGTGCGACGTTGGCGCAGATCCAGAATCCGACGCCGCAAGCTCCGCCGCTATCGGACAAGCTGCTGCAGATGGTGCGCTATCTGACCTGGTTTGCCCTGCTGTCCGGGATAATCAGCATCATCTATGCGGGCGGCCGGTTCGCCTGGGAGAAATGGAGCGGCGGTGCGATGCAATCGCCGAAGATGGTGGCGGGAGCCATGATCGGCGGTGTCGTCGCCACCAGTGCGGGCACGATTATGAATTCGATTCTCGGCACCGGCTGACCGACGAAAACCCGGCCACGTCGCCGCTTGCCCGAATTACGGCAAATATGTGGCTATACTCCGGCTGATCTCTCTCGAAGTTGTCCGACCTGATCGGGAAAGTAGGGAGAAGGCATGAGTATGTCGCGGCGATCCATGCTGCTGGCCGGTGCCGTTACGGGCGCGGGCCTGGTCGCGTGCGGCAAATCGACGAATTCCGATAATGTGGCGAGTTCCGGCAGCGTGCCGCCGAGCGATCCGCGTTCGATCGCGACCGACGCCTATATCTACGGATATCCGCTGGTGCTGATGGATGTCACGCTGCAGTCGAATACCGCTGCCGTACCCGCCAATCAGATCTGGGCCGTCAGTCCGGTAAATCCCGCGATGAACACGGTGGTGATGCCGAATATCGACACCCTTTATGCCACCGCCTGGCTCGACGTGGGTGCCGAACCGGTGGTGCTGCAGGTTCCGCCGACGGACGGCGACCGGTACTGGCTCATGCAGATCATGGACGCCTGGACCAATACCACCCACAATCCCAGCAGTGTCGCACCACAGGTGCGCGCCGGTCAGGAGCCGCCGTACGGCTACGTGATCACCGGCCCCAATTGGTCTGGTGCGTTGCCGGATAACCTGACCAGATTGGCGATGCCCACCGCGACCGCTTGGTTGATCGGTCGCATCGAGCTGCGCGGCCAGGCCGATTTCGCCGCCGCCGAGAGCGTGCAGCAGCAGGTGCTGCTCGCACCGCTGAGCGCCTGGTTGCGCGGTGAACGGCCGAACCCGGTGATCAATCCCGTTATGGCCGCCCCGATCGCACCTCCACAGCAGGTTGCGCGGATGGACGGGCGCACCTTCTTCGACCGGCTATGCACACTTATGCTCACCAACCCGCCCGCCCGCGACGATGCCCCCGCGCTGGAGCGGTTTTCGAAGATCGGCATCCGGCCGGGCGGCACGGTCGACGGTGCGCCGGTCGCCGACCTCGACGCCGCGGTGGCGGCGGGCCAGATGCGCATCCCGGACTACGCCAATCCCAAAGCCAGACGGGAGAACGGCTGGGGTTTCGCGACGAATCTCGGCACCTACGGCACCGATTACTCGCTGCGCGCCTCGACCGCGTGGACCGCACTCGGTGCGAATCTGCCGGAGGACACCGTCTATCCGGAGATCAGCGCGAATGCGGGGGAGCAGGGCGCGCCGCGCTCGTACCGGCTGCATTTCCCCGCGGGCCAGACGCCGCCCGCGCGGGCCTTCTGGTCGCTGACCGCCTATACCGCGGAGCGCTTTCTGGTGCCCAACCCGGCGGGCATCTTCTCGGTCGGTCATCAGCGTCCGGTCATACCGCTGCCGGACGGCTCGCTGGAACTCGCCATCCAGGCGGCGGACCCGGGAAGTGCTGTGCCAGACGGCAATTGGTTGCCGATACCGGAAACCGGCACCTTCCGGCTCGCGCTTCGCCTGTATGTGCCCGAGCAGCGGGCGCTCGATGGTCACTGGCAACCGCCGAGTCTGAACCGAGTCGGATGAAGGAGATGTATGAACGTCTCGCTCGCCTCGACGGCAGCGTCGCCAGCCTTTCCGACGACGATCTGACCGCAGCGGCCGATGAAGCGAAGAAAGAGACTCCGGCCTGCGCCGGGTGCCCGCCCGTCCTGACTGTCGTGCGATAGGAGCGAGAAACTATGGGCCGCTTGGCTTTCCCGATCTCGGTCGCTGCCGCAGCGATGCTGGTATTCGCCGCGCCCGTTGCCGCCGCCGAGGTGGGTGATGAGGACGGGGTTCCGTCGCGAACCGCGTTCTCCTTCCGTTCGGTGCTGCCCGGCGTCCAGTGGGGCACCAGCAACGAACACGAGATGCGCACCGGATTGTCACTGGTCAAGCTCTATATGGTCGACTACGCGCTGCATCGCGGCGACGGGTCGGCGACGGATCTGGTGTTGGCGGAGCGGATGATCCGCTATTCCGACGATTCCGCGGCCGACGAACTCGGCGCGAAGTATCCGCAGGCGATCGACGCCATCGCCGCGGAGTACGGCCTGACCGCTACCAAATCGGGCCCGGCCTGGGGCATGTCGTACACCAGCACCGCGGATGTGGCCACCTTCCTGGCGACCAAGAAGCGCACCGAACCCTGGTCGCCGATCTTCGGCTGGATGGCCGCGGCGGGCGACCAGGCGGCCGACGGCACCGCACAGGATTGGGGGACCGCGCGGCTGCCCGGCGTCCAGGGCAGCAAGTGGGGCTGGTCCGACAGCGGGCCGCTGGAGGTGGCCTCGGCATCGTTCGGCGAGACTTTCGCGGTCGCGGCACATACCCGCGGCACACCCGAGGATCAGACGGCCGATGTCAGCGCCACCGTGCCGTTCTTGCTACTCGCTTTGGTCGCGCGCGTGACGGGATAGGCGGCGGTCAGTCGTCGCCGTCCCAGGTCCAGTGCGGCACCTCGCGGATCGGGTGCAGTTCGTCGTCGGTCTGCGCATGCGAATTCTGTTGTGCCACTTGGGCGCCGAATTCGGCATGTTCGCGCACCGCTTCGCGGAAGGCGGGATCGTCGAACAGCCCGGCTTCCTCGAACGCCTCCAGATACAGCTGGGCGAAGCGCGCACGCTGTTCATCGGTGATTTCGAGGCCGCGGTGCACGGCGATGATGTAGTCGAAGCCGAGGTTGCGGGTGAAACGGTCCGGGCCGCCGAAGGATTCGGCGGTGAACCAGGTGAGATGGTCGACGTGCGTCGGGTGGCGTTCGGTGAACTGGGTTTTCAGTACCGGATCGGCGAGCACCTTGTCGTAGAAGGCTTCTTCGACGCGATGCAATGCCTCGTCGCCACCGGCGTGCTCGTACAGGCTGGGCATGGGGGACCTCCGAACGGTGACCTGTTGCGTCCCATTACAGGCTTGTCCGCTCGGTCGCGTGGGCTGTTTCTCCTTAAGCGATCAAGCTCACTATTTATAGCCAGTATCTATTGAATTCAGGCGATCGGATGGCTATCACCGCTGAAGTTAACGGGGTTTACTAAACACTATTCACAAAATCCTCGTTGTGTGGTTTTATCGGCTTCGGAACGTGTCCACACAGTTCTTACCCGCCCCGCCGGCTCCGCCGGCTGCCATCCCCCTGTGTCGTGAGGTCTGCAGCCCAAGTCAGACCGGTAGGAGATAGCCGTGACCGTGACCACGCCGTCGATTCCCGCGGGATTCGACTTCACCGACCCAGATCTGCTGTCCACCCGCCTGCCCATCCAGGAATTCGCCGAGCTGCGCCGGACCGCCCCGGTCTGGTGGTGCGCGCAGACCGGGCGGGCCAGCGGCTTCGATGACGGTGGTTACTGGGTCATCTCCAAGCTCGACCACATCAAGGAGATCTCGAAGAATCCGGAGGTGTTCTCCTCGCACGAGAACACCGCGATCATCCGGTTCAACGAGGAAACCACCCGCGAGCAGATCGACATGCTCGGCAATATGCTGATGTTGAATCAGGATCCGCCGCAGCACACCAAGACCCGCCGCATCATCTCCAGGGGTTTCACCCCACGCGCGGTGGAGAGCCTGCGCGCGGCGCTCACCGAGCGTGCGGCTCGAATTGTGCACGAGGCCAAGCAGACCGGTCGCGGCGACTTCGTCGAACAGGTCGCCTGCGAACTGCCGCTGCAGGCCATCGCCGAACTACTCGGAGTGCCGCAGGACGACCGCAAGAAGCTGTTCGACTGGACCAACCAGATGATCTCCTACGACGATCCGGAGTTCGACGGCAATCACCACACCGCCACCGCCGAGGTCATGGGCTATGCCTGGAATATGGCCGAGGAGCGGCGCAAATGTCCGGCCGACGATATCGTCACCCAGCTGATCAATGCCGATATCAACGGCGAGAACCTGGGCTCGGACGAATTCGCGTTTTTCGTGATCCTGCTGTCGGTCGCGGGCAACGAGACCACTCGTAACTCGATCACCCACGGCATGAAGGCCTTCGTGGACAACCCGGAGCAGTGGGAGCTCTACAAGCAGCAGCGCCCGCGCACCGCGCCCGATGAGATCGTGCGCTGGGCCACCCCGGTGACCGCTTTCCAGCGCACCGCCACCCAGGACACCGAGGTCGGCGGCCAGGAGATCAAGAAGGGACAGCGCCTGGGGCTGTTCTACAGCTCGGCCAATTTCGACGAGGACGGATTCGAGAAACCGTTCACCTTCGATGTGCTGCGCAACCCCAACCCGCACGTCGGCTTCGGCGGCACCGGCACGCACTACTGCGTCGGCGCCAACCTGGCCCGGCTGCAGATCGATTTGATGTTCAACGCCATTGCCGATGTGATGCCGAACCTGCGTCAGGTCTCCGATCCGGTGCGGTTGCGCTCGGGTTGGTTGAACGGCATCAAGCGCTGGGAAGTCGAATACGCTTGAATTCTTTTATGAACAGCGCCAAGCCGCGGGGGCGGGCACCGGTGGTTTCGGACGCGGATATCCGCCGGGTGGCCCGCGCACTGCTGGTCGAGCACGGTCCCGATGCGGTCACCCTGCGGGCGATCGCGCGCGAACTCGGCATTACCGCGCCCGCCCTGTACCGGTATTACAACTCGCGCGAGGATCTGCTCGAGAGTCTGCGCCTGGAGTTCTGTGCGGACCTCGCCGCCGAGTTGTCCGAGCAGATCGCGACGCTGCCCGATGACGGCGCGGTGCAGTTCTTCGCCATCTGCAAGGGGTTTCGGCGCTGGGCGCTGGCGCACACCAGAGAATTCACCCTGGTGTTCGCCTCGCCTGGTGCGGGGCGCGCGCGCATGCTGCGCCGGTTCGACGAACCGTTCGGCCGGATCTTCCTCGCCGCGGCCGGGCGACTGCTGGCCACCTACGATGTCGTGACGCCGCCGACCGATGTGATTCCGGCGGAGCTGCGCGATGACCTCGTACTGTTCCAAACCGAGCTGCTGGCAGCGCTTTCGGAGTCCGGACAGAAATTTCCCGCCGAAAAACTCGACCTCGGCGTGACGTATCTGATGATCCAGATCTGGGCCCGGCTCTACGGGCACGTCACGCTCGAGGTGTTCGGGAATTATCCGATCCCGCTGTCGAATCCGGAGATCCTGTTCGATGCGATGCTGGCCGATCTGGGGCGCACGGCCGGGTTGATCAGTGAGTGATTCGGTGAGACAGCCATTCGGCGTAGCCGATGCCGATCGCGTCGCCGTTTCCGTGCAGGCAGAGAGCGCCCGACCGTAGGGCACGTCCGGCACGGCCCGGGATGGGCACGGGAAGCGGGAGCAGCTTGCGGCCGATGTGTTCGCGGTAGATATCGGTGAGTTCGGTGAGGGTGTGCACGGTGGGTCCGGCGATATCCGGGATGCGCCCGGCCGGGCCGTTGTCCACCGCGTCGGCGAGCCTTGTCGCGACTGCGTCGACGTCGATCGGCTGTATCTTCGCCGTCGAGCGCGGTGCGAGCCGCCAGCGCGCCGACAGGGCCAGGATATCGGTGACGAGTTCGTGGAATTGGCTGGCGCGCAACAGTGTCCAGGGGATTTCACCGGTGGTGACCACCTGTTCCTGGTCCACCTTCGCGTTGTAATAGCCGAAGGAGACGAGATCGCAACCGACGATGGAGATTTCGACATGATGGCCGATACCCGCCTGCTTTTCGGCCGCAAGTAGTCGGCGCACGCCGTCCACCATGACCGATCGCGTCCGGCTGCGGGCGCTCACCGCGTCGACCACGGTGTCGCAGCCGTCCAGTGCGGATTCCAGGCCGGAGCCGGTGGCGAGATCCGCGGACCGGTGCTCCAGAGTTCGATCCGCCGGAGCGGTTCGGCTCACCACGCGGACCCGATGTCCGCGTGCGCTCAGCTCTCGTACTACCGCGGCCCCCAGTACCCCGGTTCCGCCGATTACCGCTACCTGCATTGATCCTCCCAAACGGCTCTGTTCGGTATTGGACGCTACGGTGACACGGCGGACCACTCAACGTGCTTCATCGCATATGCATTGTTCGCCACATCGGTGTTCCGGTGTGTGATCGCCTGCGGTATCCGCATCAGATCCGCGCACCCTTGGCGCGGTTGCAGGCGCGGCAGAGGATCTGCAGATTGGTCGCACTCGTCGCGCCACCACGGCTGAGCGGGATGATGTGATCGAATTCGAGGTAGTGGCCGTCACCGCATTCGACGCATTTACCGCCGTCACGTTGCCACACCTCGGCCTTGACCTCCTGCGGGATGCTGCGTGTGTCGCGCTGGCCGGGCGTGAGCACCAAGCGTTTGGCGACCCGCAGCGCACCCTCCAGCGCGGCCGCCACGTAATCCGGATCGTCGACATCGAAGATGGCGCCGCCGCGGGACGAGGTCGCCGCGACAACCACCGAACGCTGCTCGACGTGCACCGAAACCACCCGGTTCCACGGCAATTCGGTGCCGGTATCGGCACCGACGAACCGCAGCTTCTTATTGCTGGCGATCAGCCTGCCAGGTGTGAGCTTCGGGCCCTTGGCGAGCAGGCGGACGTGCACGGCGGGCAGATCCACATGCACCTTCTCCTCCGGATCCAGATGCAGGCCGGGCGTTCGCACTACCGGCAGATCCCCGCCGCGCAACCGCGACAGGGTGCGCCCGCGGTACATCCGCCTGCGCAGATCCTCGACCAGCGGTCCGCCGAGCGCCAGCCCTTCGATCGCGTACTCGAACGCCTCGAACTCGGTCTGCTCGATCTCGCCATCCGCGAATGCGAAGGCGACCAGTCGCTCGACATAGGTGAGCGCCACATCCCGCAGTGCCGCCCGGCCAAGGCCCGCATCGATTCGCTGATACCGCAACGACGCCCACAGCGCATCCCACTCCGCACCGCGCGGTCCGGCCGCGGTCAGCGCCCGCCAGGCCTGGGTATGCCAGTGCGTCAGGAATTCCTCGATTTCCTGCTCGCAGCTCTGGCACGGCGCGAGCCCACCGAACAGCTTGCGGCGCCGGGGATTTCCGCACCGCTCACAGCTGCGTGGGCCAGGCTGGCGCAGTTCGTATGTGGCAGTGGTCCATTCGGCCCCATCCCACCATCGCAGCCGCGCAGGATTCTCGGGATCCGAATGCCAGTCCGCGCGTTCGGGATTCGGAGGTGCTGGTATCGACGGCTCGACCTCGTGCCGCTGGCGCTGAAGGTCGACCGGCCTGCCCGGTCGCGGCCGGGCAGGCCGGTCGTCGGCCGAGTCGGTGCGATGGTCGGCTCGGTCCGAGGGGCCGGTCGCGGCGGTGTGGTGATCTCCACGGTGTGCGGTGTGCGTCCGTCGGGCCGGTGCTTCATCGGGCCGATCACGCTGCCCAGCGGGGTCTGGGTATGTGCCGTCCTGCTCCCCGGACGCGGTGTCGAGCTGCTGAGGACCGGGTGATCCGGCCAGCGCGCGACCAGTCGAGACACGTTGCTGCACTGGAACAGTGGGTATCTGATTCGCGTGCACCGCGCCCGAGCGGGCGGGTGTCGGCTCGGCTGGGCCGTCGATGGTGACGCCGAATTCGGTGACGAGACCGGGCAGCCCACTGTCCCAACCTTGGCCGATCGCGCGGAAGCGCCACTGGCCCTCGCGGCGGTAGAACTCGCCGAACATCATTGCGGATACCGCATCGGGATCGGTGATCTCGAACCGGGCGATGGGTCCGTGTGCGGCCTCGATGGTGAGGGTCAGATCCGCGATATCGCCGAAGGTGCCGTCGTCGATCGATCCGGCGACCACGATCCGCGCCACATCCGATTCGGTGCGCGGTAGCGACACGCTCAGGCGCGCCGTCCCCGGTGCGGGTTCCTGATCGAGTGTCACCGCCTGCGACATATGTCGGGGTGCATTGAAGAACACCAGATCCCGATCGGTGCGCACCGTCCCCGCCTCCGCCAGCAACAGCGCGTGCGCATCCACCGCATGCCCCGACCGCCATGAAACAACCACGGCAAGAAGGGAAGTCGGCACCGCCGCATTGGCCCCTTTACTGAGTTTCATCGTGCTCGAACTATGCCACGAAGCACCGACACGCCGACTTCGGCGGTCCATACCTTCGGCGATGCGAGCGAGTAGGTACTCCGGCGCGGCCACGCTCACATCGGGCGGCCCGAGCACGACGATGGAGTCGGGTCATGCTCTTGGAAATGCGTGACCGCAATAACGGGTGCCACATGACGCGCAGTTTGTTGCCGTGGGTTGGCTGCGACACAAACCGGTCGGTTCGAGATATCCGTTCAGAAGGCGTGTGGGTGCGGCAGAGTGGAAGGATGACTACCCCGAAGGGTGCGAGCCGGAAGGGCGCGACTCCGAAGGCGCCGGGCGGGCGGGTGCCGAGTCCCGGCGATGTGCTGGCGGCCGCGCAATCGGCGGTGGAGGCGGCGCAGTCGGCGGCGAGTCAAGTATTGGATGCCGCACAACTTACGGCTGGTCAGGCCTTCGATGCGGCAGTGCGCCTGCCACCGGCCTCGGCGCAGCTGGCGGCTCAGCTCCCGGATCTGATCGCGAGCCTCTCGATGGCCATCGACCGGCTCAACTCCACCATCGATCGTCTGGACCGCACCCTGGCGCTGGCCGACCCGGCCTTTGCCGCCTACGACCGCTTGCTGCCCCGTCTGGAGGCGATGATCGGCCTCGGCGAAGACCTCTTCACCGCCATCGCCAAACTCCCGGGCGTCTCCCTGCTCGGTCGCTTCACCGGCAAACCCGCCGAACCTCCCGCGCCTCCCGAACCCCCGAAGCGCACTCGCCGCCGCAAATGACCGGGCTCAGCGGGGACCGGCGCGGTGGGTGGCGGCGGCCTTGAGCAGGGTTTCGTGGTATTCGTCCTCGGGGTCCGAATCCAAGACGATGGCGCCGCCCGCGCCGATGCGCCAGTGGCCGTCGTGGCGGACCGCGGTGCGGATGACGATATTGAGGTCGGCGGTGCCTCCCAGGCCGAGGAAACCGATGGTGCCCGAATAGATACCGCGCGCTTCGGTTTCCAGCTCGTCGATGATCTCCATGGTCCGCAACTTGGGCGCCCCGGTCATCGATCCGCCCGGGAAACACGCACGCAGACAATCGATCACGTCGACATTCGGCCGCAACGTGCCGCGCACGGTGGAAACCAGTTGGTGCATGGTCGTATACGTCTCGGTGGCCATCAATTTCGGCACGTGCACACTGCCGACCTGGCAGACCCGGCCCAGGTCATTGCGCAACAGGTCGACGATCATCAGGTTTTCGGCCCTGGTTTTCGGACTGTCGGCCAGTTCGCGCCGCAGCCGCTCGTCCTCGGCGGCCGTCGTCCCGCGCGGCGCGGTGCCCTTGATCGGCTTGCTCTCCACGGTGCGGGCGCGGTCCACCTTGAGGAAGCGTTCCGGTGAGGAGCAGGCGATTTCGAGATCGTCGAAGCGCAGATACGCCGCGTATGGTGCGGGATTGCAGCGGCGCAGCGTGCGGTAGAAGTCGAGTCCGTCCGCTTCGGCGGCCGCCATGGATGCGGTGTCGGTCAGGCAGATTTCGTAGGACTCACCCGCGTGCAGCCGCTCCTGGCAGACGGCGATATCGGCGAGATACCGCTCGCGCCCGCGGGTGAACAGCGGTGCGACGGCGGCGGTATCCGAGCGCACCTCGAGTGTCGGCGGATTCGCCCACGTCGGTAGGGATTCCAGGATCTCGCGGGTATCGCGCAACCAATCCGCGCCCGCCCGTAGGGCTTCCGGCGTGGGATCGGTGAGTGCGAGCAGATGGGTGTGCCCGCCGACATGGTCCACGACCACGATTCGATCGGCGAAGATCCACTGCGCGTCCGGAGTCGAGGCGCGATGCGCGGCATTCGCGCCGCAATCGGCCTTCACCTCATAGCCCAGGTATCCGACGTAACCACACGCGAAATCGAAAGGCAGATCGGGTAGTTCGGTATGTCTCAGGTGTAGCTGCCCGGCGAGATAGTCGAGGATTCCGCCGGGCACGGTCCGCCGATTCCCGTCCGAGGATTCGACCGTCACCGTGTTCTCGCCGACCCGGTAGCGGATCACCTCGGCCAGTGGTCCGCTCGCATCACCGAGGAAGGAGAACCGATCCAGTCCGGGTTCGACATGTTCGCTGTCGAGCCAGAATGCGGTGGGGGAGTTGCCGTAGAGCCGGAGGAACGCGGCCTCGGTATCGATCGCCCGCTCGATCACCGCATGCCGCAGCTGCCAGGAGCGTCGGGATTCGCGGAACTCGTGTCTGCCCATCAGCGGCTCCGCATTCTCGAACGGTGCGACGATGCTCGACCGAATACGCTGGCCCGCGGTAAGTTTCGCGAAATTTCCGAGCAATGCCGCACCGTACTCGCTGGCAATCGACTCGGGATGGAACTGCACCCCCCACTGCGGTCTGCTCCGGTGCCGCACACCCATGATCACCCCGTCGGCGGCGACGGCGGTGATCTCGAGGCGGTCCGGCAACGGCCGCAGTGCGCACAGCGAGTGGTAGCGCACCGCGGTGAACCCCTCGGGCAGCCCGGCGAACAGTTCGTCGCCGTCGTGCTCGATGTGATCGAGATAGCCGTGCCGCGCGGTAGGCGCGGTCGTGACGATGCCGCCCGCCGCGACGACGATGGCCTGATGTCCGAGACAGACGCCGAGCAGCGGCAGCTCGGTCTCGCGGATCACCGCGGCCGAGATGCCGATATCCCGGCCGACATCCGGGCGACCCGGGCCGGGGGAGATGACGACATTGTCGAAGCGCTCCAGCCGCAGGCCCGCGATATCGACGACCTCGTCATTGCGCACGACCGTGGGTTCTTCCCCGTTCACCTCGCTGATCAGCTGATAGAGGTTGTAGGTGAACGAGTCGTAATTGTCGATCAAGAGCGTGCGCATCGTGCTCCGAACCCTACGCCGCACCGGTCGTGGCAAACTATGGTCATGCGCCTTCAGTTAGGTCCGGTGCGTGCTTGCGACCTACTATGGCCGAAATAAGCGCCGAAGTGAGATCGTGCGTTCATGCTCTCGGGCGACAACTGATTTGGAGAGAACATGGGTAACTCATCGGGTACGTCCAGAACCGAGCGACCCGCTGAACCATCGGCCCGCGACGCGACTGGTGGAATGCTCGCCGATCGGCCAGAGGTTCGGGGAGACGGGGGAGCCGTCGACTTTGCCGTCGTCGGTAAATGGATGGACGAGCAGGGTCTGCCTGCCGGTGAGTTCGAGGATGTGAGCGCGCTCGGCGGCGGCACGCAGAACATCATGCTGCGTTTCGCGCGCGGCGGTCAGGACTACGTGCTGCGCCGCGGCCCGAAACACTTGCGCGCCAAGAGCAATGACGTCATCCGTCGCGAGGCCAGGCTGCTCGGCGCGCTCGATGGGACCGGCGTGCGCGCGCCGAAGGTGATCGCCGCCTGCCCGGACGAATCCGTTCTCGGTGCGGTGTTCTACCTGATGGAGCCCATAACCGGATTCAATCCGCAGAACGAACTGCCGGAGCCGCACGCGAGCGATCCGGAGATCCGGCGGCAGATGGGCCTGTCCGCGGTGGAGGCCATCGCCCGCCTCGGCTCGCTCGACTATCAGGCGCTCGGCCTGCAGGACTACGGCAAACCGGATGGCTTCCTGGAGCGTCAGGTGCCGCGCTGGCTCGGCGAACTCGAGTCCTATGCGGCCAATGCGGGATATCCGGGCCCGGAGATTCCCGGTGTGCGGCAGGTCGGGGAATGGCTGGACCGGCACCGGCCCGCGCAGTGGACTCCCGGCATCCTGCACGGCGACTGCCACCTGGCCAACATGATGTTCTCCTACGACGGCCCGGAGGTGGCCGCGATGGTGGACTGGGAGATGTCGACCATCGGCGACCCGCTGCTCGACCTCGGCTGGCAGATCGCGACGCGTCCGGAGCCGGGTACCACGGGCGCGGCGCTGATCGGCAAGCTCGGCGCCGTCGGCGGTCTGCCGACGCCGGAGCAGATGGTCGAGCACTACGGCAAGTTCTCCGATCGCGACCTCAGCAATGTCACCTGGTACACCGTGCTCGCCTGCTTCAAGCTGGGAATTGTGCTGGAGGGCACGCATGCTCGCGCATTCGCGGGCAAGGCGCCCAAGCAGGTCGGTGACTTCCTGCATGCCATCACGCTCGAGCTCTTCGAACGCGCGCTGCGTCTGATGGATTGAACTTCCCTGTCGGGATCTTGTCGCTAGCTGGCTGAATATCTATCGCTGAAGATATTCGGCCAATCTAGGGTAGGCGCATGCCGATCGTTCCCGACGTCAAGAACTGGACCTGGGTCCTCGAACGCTCCTGTCCCGAATGCGGATTCGACCCGGAGTCGATCACGTATGCGGCGGTGCCCGATCTGGCTCGCGAATACGCGGGCCGTCTCTCGGCAACGCTCGCGCGACATGACGCCACCGTCCGCCCGGACGACGACACCTGGTCGGCGCTCGAATATGCCGCTCACGTTCGCGATGTCTGCCGAATCTTCACCTACCGCACGGCCGTCGCGGCCCGCACCGAAGCGGTGGATCCGAGGGTTCCGGGGTTCGACGCTGAGGGCCTCGAGTCCGAGGACGGTATTCCGGTCTTCTCGAACTGGGATCAGGACGTCACCGCCATCGCCGATCAATACGGCAAAGAGGATCCACGAAAGGTCGCAGCGGAGCTGACCGACGCGGCCGAGACCGTCGCGCGCGCCTTCGCGTCGGTCCCCGAAGCCATCCTCGGCAACCAAGCGCGACGCAGCGACGGCTCGGTCTTCACGGTCGAATCCCTGGCCGCTTATTTCCTGCACGACGTAATCCATCATGTGCACGACGTGCGCGGCTGAAGTCGGGCAGTATCGGTCCGAGACGGGTTCGCGGTCGGGTGGAACTGGAACTCGTTCGGGGGTTCCGTCAATCCGTGTCGACGAATTTTCGATCGAGTACTAGAACGCGTTACAGTTTTCTCGTACTGTGGGTGCAGTCACATAGAAGCCCGTGCATGCGAGAGGTCGACACGAATGAAGACGAAAGGCGCGATCCTGTGGGGGACCGACCAGCAGTGGTCGGTCGAGGAGATCGAGGTCGGCGATCCGGTATCCGGCGAGGTGCAGATCCGGATGGAAACCGCCGGTATGTGCCACTCGGACCACCACATCGTGACCGGCGCGACGCCGATGCCCGCATTCCCGGTCATGGGCGGCCACGAGGGCGCGGGCGTGATCACCAAGCTCGGGCCGAACTGCCCCGCTGATCTGCAGGTCGGCGATCACGTGATCCTGTCGTTCATCCCGGCCTGCGGTCGCTGTCCGGCGTGTGTGAGCGGCAATATGGCGCTGTGCGATCTGGGCGCGGGCCTGCTGATGGGGCAGGCCATCAGCGACGGCACCTACCGGATCCAGGCGCGCGGTGAGAATGTCATCCCGATGTGCCTGCTGGGCACCTTCGCGCCGTATATGACGGTGCACCACACCTCGGTGGTCAAGATCGACCCGAGCATTCCGTTCGAGGTCGCCTGCCTCGTCGGCTGCGGCGTCCCCACCGGCTTCGGTTCTTCCACCCACGTCGCCCAGGTCGCGCCCGGCGAGACCGTGGTGATCGCGGGTATCGGCGGCGTCGGCATGAGCGCACTGCAGGGCGCGGTGCTCTCCGGCGCGTCCAAAGTCGTTGCCATCGACCCGAACCCGTGGAAGCGCGAGCAGGCGCAGAAGTTCGGCGCGACGCACACCTACGAGAGCATGGCCGCCGCGATCATGCCGCTGATGGAGGCCACCGAGGGCCGGATGGCGCAGAAGGTCATCCTCACCATGGGCGAGATGCACGGCGAATACATCGAAGAGGGCCTCATCCTCACCGCCAAGGCCGGCACCCTGGTCGTCACCTCCATGGGCCGCATGGACGAGAACGACGTCAAGCTGAACAGCTTCCTGCTGTCGATGCTGCAGAAGACCGTCAAGGGTTGCATCTTCGGCGGTGGCAATGCCCGCCAGGACGCGCCGCACCTGCTGTCGCTGTACAAGTCCGGCCAGCTGAACCTCGACGATATGGTGACCCGTCAGTACTCCCTGGAGCAGATCAACGAGGGCTACCAGGACATGTTGGACGGCAAGAACATTCGCGGCATCATCAAGTACACCGAGGCCGACTGGTAAATCGCCGCGTCACCGCTCGGCGAGCTACGGAACCAGCACGCCGAGCGGAGATTCGGTCAGACGGGACAGCGGAGCAGGGCGTTGCGGAGGTTGCGGCTGCGGACGTCGTCGAGGACGGCGAGGCCGAGGCGGTTCATCGAGTAGCCGAAGCCGAGACCGGTTGCCGGATCGGCGAATCCGAAGGAGCCGCCGAGGCCCGTGGTGCCGTAGGCGCGTTTATCCGAGCCGAAGCTGAACGAGCCGCGTGATTTGCGGAAGCCCAGGTGATAGCGAGACTTGGTGTGCAACACCAGATCGTCGGCGGGCACATCATCCGCGGCCGCGGCGGCGAGCCGATCGAGCACCGCGTCCTCGATCGGCAGCGCACCGGTGCGACCCGCCGCCGCGCCGTATGTCTTGGCCAGCGACCTGGCATTGCCGACACCGTTGGAACCCGGCATCTCCAACTCGAGCAGTTCGCGCCTGCTCGCCCGCACCGGCGCGCCGATGCGCGGATTGGTCAGTGCCGCATGGGAAAGTCCGCGCTTGGCGAAGATCTCCGCACCGATGCGCACCGGAATATCGCGCTCGTAGCGCAGGATGTCCACGCCCTCGGTGGCGGCCAGGGTCGCGATCCGTTCCATGCTCTGTTCGGCGGGCAGGCCGATGAAGAAGTCCAGGTCGAGCGGTTTCGCGATTTCCTCGGCGAAGATCCGCCCGAGTGTGCGGTGTTCCGGATCGGTGCGGCGCACGAGTTCGCCTTGGTACAAGCCCAGGGTAATGGCGTGATAGCCGTGTCGCGTGCCCGGCCGCCACGCGGGCCGCTGCGCCGCGAGAATCGTTGCGAGACCGTCGAGATCGGCGATCTGCCGCAGCCGCACCACGGTATCGAGTCCGGAAAGTCCGGCCTGATGGTCGATCAGCTGACGCACCGTGACCGTGCCCTTGCCCTGCGCGGCGAACTCCGGCCAGTACTTCGCGACCGGCTCGTCGTAGTCGAGCAGCCCCTTCGACACCATCGTGGCGACCACGAACGCGGCCATACCCTTGGTCGAGGAGAAGACCGGGACGATCGTGTCGCGCTCCCACGGCAGGGTCCGGCGGCGGTCGCGATGACCCGCCCACAGGTCGACCACCGGGCGATCGCCCGCATAAACGGCCACGGCAGCGCCGATTTCGCCGTGCCGGGCGAAGTTGCGGCGGAAGGCGTCGGCAACGGGGCCGAAACCGGCCGCCACATCGCCGTGGATGGTGGGTTCGCTCATGATCGGTTGATGGTACCGGCGGTACCGACTTTCCCGTGCAGACGGTGCGGACACGCCGGGAACGGGCGTCTCGTACGCTCATTTCGTGCGTGCATTCGAGCAGATCAAGGACTGGCCGGTTCGGCATGTGGCGGCGGGCGTCGTCACCCGCGACGGTGCGCGGACGGCGGGTGATACCGAGCGCGTGTTCCCGCTCGCCTCGGTGACCAAGCCGCTGGTCGCCTACGCGGTGCTCGTCGCGGTGGAGGAGGGTGCGATCGAACTCGATCAACCCGCGGGTCCGCCGGGAGCTACCGTCCGGCATCTGCTCGCGCACACTTCCGGCATCGCCTTCGATACCACCGAGGTGATCGCCGCGCCCGGGACGCGGCGCATCTACTCCAGCGCCGGATTCGAAATTCTCGCGGCCTTCGTCGCGGAGCAGACCGGGATCGCGTTCCCGGAGTACTTGCGTGAGGCCGTATTCGAGCCACTCGGCATGACGGCGTCCGTGCTGGCCGGTCCGGCCGGACATGCGGGCCGGTCCACTGCGGCGGATCTGGTGCGCTTCGGTGCGGAACTGCTGGATCCCCAGCTGATTTCGGCGCAGACCCACGCCGAGGCGACCACGGTCGCGTTTGCCGGACTCAATGGTGTGCTGCCGGGTTACGGATCGCAGCGTCCCAACGACTGGGGACTCGGATTCGAGATTCGCGACGGGAAATCACCGCACTGGACCGGCGGATCGAATTCCGCAGGTACCTATGGCCATTTCGGGCAGTCCGGCACATTTCTGTGGGTCGATCCCGAATTAGGGGTGGCGAGTATCGCTTTGAGCGACGAGAATTTCGGCGACTGGGCACGGGAGGCATGGCCCGTCTTTTCCGATGCGGTGATCGCCGAGGTGATCCTCGCTCGGAACTCGGTTGCGAAGTAACAGGTCGGACACGCCTCCGAAGTAACATGTGTAACTCGGGGCACTCCAGTACACTCGGGCAACGCCAGTACGACGGATCGTTGGGGAAGACGTTTCTCGTCGAAGCTGGAGGTGTCAGTGGTGCGCGCATCGAGTCAGTTCGCGGACGCGACGGTGGGTGTGGTCTATATCCACTCATCGCCGGCTGCGCTGTGCCCGCATATCGAATGGGCACTCACCTCGGCGCTCGGCTCACCCGCGAAATTGCGCTGGACCGCGCAACCCGCCGACGGGCAGCTGCGTGCGACCACCGACTGGATCGGTCCGGTCGGCACCGCATCCCGAATTGCCCAATCCTTGCGGTCCTGGCCGGTTCTGCGCTTCGAGGTCACCGAGGACCCCAGCGACGGCGTCGACGGTGAGCGCTACAGCTTCGTGCCCACCCTCGGCCTCTGGCACGGCTCCACCTCCGCCAACGGCGATGTCACCATCGGTGAAATGCGTCTGCGCGCCATGCTGCAGGCCAACAATGAACTCGGCAACTACACCGGCTATGACCTGGCAACCGAACTCGACCGCGCGCTGGGCACCGCGTGGGACGAAGATCTCGAGATCTACCGCTACGGCACCGAATCGGGCGCCGAGGTGACCTGGCTGCGCCGCGACGTCGGCTGATCGCGCACATGCGGTTGGAGTGCGCAACGACCCTCTCTGCCAACAACTCTCGGCGCAATCAGGTTCGTAGGCCGACACGAAGAGGGCCCCGAGCTCACGGTGCTGAGCCCGGGGCCTTCGGCATATCGTCAGCCCTGCTGACGGTTGAACTCGCCGTCCTTCGCACCTACGACGAAGGCATCCCATTCGCCGGGAGCGAAGACGAGTGCCGGGCCGGTGGGGTTCTTCGAGTCGCGAACACCAATGTTTCCGCTCTCGAGGAATGCGACCTCAACGCAATCTTTGCCCCCACCACTGCGGCTGCTCTTGAACCACTTGGCCCCGGACAGATCAACGTTCACGCGCGTACTCCCTTGCTACCTGGCGAAGCAGGCTCTTGCTGTTGGCGACATCCAGTGTCGTTCGCTGGATAGCCTCGTAGGCACGACGATACCGGTCGAGATCCTTTACCCGCTCGAGGTACATGTCTCCGGCGTACGACTCGACGTAGACGACACTCGGGGCGTTCGGCCGCCCCTTACCGTCGTACCCGAAGTCCAGGATGGTGAATGGACCAGGCGCGATGCCGAGTGGGAATCCCGCCGTGAATCGTTGCAGGCGCACTGTCACGTTGGCGGGCATGTCCGCGAGGTGCTGTAGCTGTTCGGCCATGACGGCTGGCCCGCCGACCACGTATCGCAGACAGGCCTCATTGAAGATCACTTCAACTCTGGCCGGTCGGGTCTTGCGTGTGATCAAGGCTTGTCGCTTGGTCCTCAGTTCGATGCGGCGGTCGAGTTCTTCGGTGGTGATGCCGGGGAAGAAGTTTCGATCCAGCGCCCGGGCGTAGTCCGGCGTCTGGAACAGCCCCGAGATCACGTCTGGCCGGTAGCAGCCCATCTGTTGGGCGCTCGACTCCAGGCCGACGTACAGGTCGAAATTTCCGGGAATGAGGTCGTCGAAGGCGTGCCACCAGCTCTTGACCGATGCCTGCATGGCCAGGCCCTTGAGGGCGGCGGTCATATCGGCGTCCATATCGTAGATGCGGCAGAGCGCTTCCACGTCGAGTTCGCGGACCTTCGGCGATTGGCCCTTCTCCACGCGTTGCAGCTTGCTCGTGGACCACTGCATCATCGGCGCGACCTGCTCGAGAGTCATGTTCGCCGCCGAGCGCGCATCACGGAGGTATTGCCCAAGCTGACGCCTCGGCAGGGTGGTGTCGTTGTCTTCAGTCACGCTCCCTCACTTCTCATTACGCCCGTGGGGGCTTGTCGTCATGGGAAAAGTCTGGGACATCGGCGGCAAAAGCTCTGGCACTTTGAGAAAAATACTCATGAAAACCCATGGCGGGCTTGCTGGGAGGGATAGCGCGGTGTGTTCTTGAACTGCGCCCGAAGAGAGGTCTCTGCTCTCGAGGAGGTTCAGGGGTCGGGTGCGCTCAAGCCAATCCAACGCAAGCAGAGGTCTAAAACGTATGGACCACATAGCTTTTGGCGACACACCGGTTTCCCGCTGCCACTTCTACCGGCGGGTGTGCGACCTACCTGCCACGATCGACCCACCCAATCTTGGGCGAATCATTATGAAAGCCGAGCATGTTTGGGCGCTCATCATGCCCGGGCATCTCGGTCAGGCGGTCAAATCGCTTATAGAACAACAGGATTCGGAAATCGGACCGATTCTGTCGCACCCACGCTCGGGTCGGTGGACATACCTCGTGCGCCCGGACATCCCTGATGACGTGCGCCTTTTCGCGGAGATGTTCCGCCTCGACGTCTCCGTCGTGCGCACCGGCGGCACTATCGCCCTTCCATCACCCACAAATCAATGTGCCGAGTTCCGGCGCTGGGTAGAACCACCACGATGCACATTCCGCCCCTCCGGCCTCGTCATCGTCGACGCGATCCGCGCGTGCACAGGTCAGCCGAAGCGACGAAGGGCCGCGAATGCCTGAGTGCACGTGTGGGCCATGGATCAAGGTATCCCTTTGCGGCGCGGCGATATTCAGTGCCAGCACCGGGAAGTTGGTGTCGGTGGCATGCCCGTCGAGACTGTGCGCGGGCATGGTCGCGATTGTCGATGACCGCATCGCCGATCACACGCCGATCATGCCGAACCCACAGCCGTGCCCGTGGGTTGGTGTGCGGGTCGCCGACGACCGCGGCGATTTCGAGACCCGCCGCATCGGAGTCGTGCGCCATGAGTGAGGTTGAACGGCAACGTGAGTCTGAGATAGCGCCGTCGGTGTTGGCGTTGCTCGCGGTCTTCCATGAGCACACGCTGGAAAAGTTGGCGCTCGCCCCGGTCGATAGCGTCCTGCTCCGCCACGCCGCCGACGGAATCACCGAGATCGATGAGGACGGTTGCCGCGCCGAGTACGACGACAACGACGAAGAGGATGCAATAGAAGTCCTGCCGATCAGTGTCATTGATACCGAGAACCGATGAGCGCGAATGTATCTCCGCGCCCGTCAGAGCCGGATGTGCATCTGAGTGTCTTCCTGCACGGCGCCCGCTTCGACTTCACCGCCTGCCTGACCGCCGCATTGATCTTCGTGCGCGAGCACCAAGCGCAGCATTACGTCGATGCCGTCACCATCGATCTCGGCGCCACCAGCCGCTACCCTCGCCTTCCGTGCGAGCGCCTCTACCTGGACCCGTGACCGGGGCGACCAAATAGGGGGCGTGTGGGAGCATCGCGCGAGAATGTGCTGGTGGAGGGGTGCTCTCGCTGTTCGCCGCCACCGATACATTCTCGGCTGCTGCGCTATCTCTTTTGGGGATCCTTGGTTGCGGGCAGCGATTCGAGCGGGTGTGTGTCGGGATGGTGCGGAATGCGCCTCAGCCGATCAGGTGCTCGAGTGCGAGTTGTTGCAGTCGGACGAAACCGAAGTCTCGTTCGGCTGCTTTGTCCGGGTCGAAACCTTCGTCGTCGCGCAGGAATGACTCGATCGATTCGCTGGCGTCGAGGGTGGGTTGCGCCAGGTCGAGGACGCCGGAGTAGGCCATCGCCTCCTGGACGCGGGGATCGGCGCGGAAGGCCCGTGCCTTGTCCGCCAGCATCAGGTAGGTCGCCATACAGGCCTTGGCTGATTCCCATACGCCGGTCAGATGTTCGGTGCGTGAGGGCTTGTAGTCGAAGTGCCGGGGTCCGGTGTAACGCGGGGCGTCCGGATAGCCGGGGAAACCATTTTCGAGCAGGTCGACGGTGAAGAATGCGGAGACCAGATCGCCGTGTCCGAAGACCAGGTCCTGGTCGTATTTGAGACCGCGCTGGCCATTGAGGTCGATGTGGAACAGTTTGCCGCTCCACAATGCCTGGCCCAGGGCGTGCGTGTAGTTGAGGTTGGCCATTTGTTCGTGGCCGGTTTCCGGATTGAGGCCGACGATATCGCCGTGCTCCAATTCGGCGATCAGGGCGAGTGCGTGCCCGACGGTGGGCAGGAAGATATCGCCGCGTGGCTCGTTGGGCTTGGGCTCCAATGCGATTCGCAGGTCATAACCCCGTGACTTGATGTATCCGGCGACCGTATCCAAACCCTCTTTGTAGCGCTCGAACGCGGCGAACACGTCCTTGGATCCGTCGTACTCACTGCCCTCGCGGCCGCCCCACATCACGAAGGTGGTGGCGCCGACCTGCGCGGCCAGATCCACCGCGCGCAGGATTTTGCGCAGACCGAAGCGGCGGATCGAGCGGTCGTTGGCGGTCAGCCCGCCGTCCTTGAAGACCGGATGGGTGAAGGTGTTGGTCGTGACCATCTCGATGGTGAGACCGCAGCGATCGGTCGCTGCTTTGAGTCGGGCGAGGTTGCGCTCCTTGGTGGCGTCGTCGGCATCGAACGGGAATACATCGTTGTCGTGGAAGGTGATTCCCCAGACGCCGAGTTCGGCCAGGCGTTCGGCGTACTCCCACGGTGCGAGCGCCGGTCGGGTCGGCAGGCCGAACGGGTCGGTACCCGTCCAACCGACCGTCCACAGGCCGAAGGAGAACTTGTCGTCAGTGGTGGGTTGACGGGTCACGCGATGCCTCCAGGTGTGTTTACGACGGGCCCCAGCTTCCGGTGTACCCCTCGGCGAAGTACGCCGCGCCGCGTACGGATTCGGTGAGCATCGCGAGTTCACCACGTTGGCGTTCGAGATCGAAGGGGGAAGCGCCGTCGATCGAGTGCAGCAGGGTCGTCGCCCAGTAGGAGAAATGCTGAGCCTTCCACACTCGATCGAGTGCGCGGTCGGTATAGCGACGCAGCGATTCGTCGGTGCCCCGGGCGAAGTATTCATCGATGACCTCGTGCAGCACGCGCACATCCGCGAGCGCGAGATTCAACCCCTTCGCGCCGGTCGGCGGGACGGTGTGGGCGGCATCGCCTGCCAGCAGGAGTCTGCCGTGACGCATCGGCGCGGTGACGAACGAGCGGAACGGCAGCACCGTCTTTCCGCTGATCGGGCCCTCTTGCAGTGCGAAACCATTGCCGTTGACGCGGCGGCGCATTTCGGCCCAGATTCGTTCGTCGTCCCAGTCTTCGGGGCGTTCGGTGGGCGCGCATTGGAAATACATCCGCTGCATTCTCGACGTGCGCTGGCTGACCAGGGCGAAGCCGTGTTCGGAGCGCGCGTAGATCAGTTCCGGATGCGACTGCGGCGCCTCGGCGAGGAAGCCGAACCAGGCGAAGGGATATTCGCGGAACCATTCGGTGCGCAGGCCATCCGGAAAGGCGTGACGGCAGATCGAACGTGAACCGTCGGCCCCGACGATCAGATCGGCCGCCAGCTGGGCCGGGCGGCCGTCCGCCTCGGTGAACGTCACCATCGGAGGATCGATGCGGACCGTGGTATCCCGGACGCCATAGCGGACGTCACCGCCATCGGTCTTGCGGCGGTCGGCGAGATCGATGAACACATCGGTCTGCGGATACAGCCACACGGATTCGCCGACCAGTTCCCGGAAATCGATCCGGTGGTTGTCACCGTCGAAGCGCAGCACCACACCGTCGTGCCGGTCGCCTTCGGTGAGTACGCGATCGGAGACGCCGGAATCCACCAGCATGCGTACCGAACCCGCCTCCAGGATGCCCGCGCGAATGGTGGTCGCGATCTCCTCGTGCGTGCGGACATCGATGACGACCGAGTCGATTCCGGAGCGATGCAACAGATGTGACAGCAGCAGACCCGCCGGGCCCGCGCCGACAATGGCGACTTGCGTGCGCGTATTCCTCATAGGGCGAGCCCCTTCGAAGTGTCGAGGGTGGCGGCCGGTTCCACCGGCCGAGTGCTGAACCGGGACACCGCCGTCATCGCGAGCATGCCGACGCCCGCCACCGCGGCGAAAAAGTAGAAGCCCCACGGGTATGCGGATCCGGCGACGATGAGCCAGCCGGTAATACTCGGACCGAATATCGCGCCCAGTCGACCCACACTCGAGGTGAGGCCGAGCGCGGTAGCCCGCACCTCGGCGGGATATACCTGCGTGACATAGGCGTAGATGAGCGCCTGGGCCGAGAACACGAAGATGCCGGTGACCAGTACCAGCGCATTGAGGAGCACGGTGCTGGAGACTTTGACGCTCAACATGGCCAGCAATATGGCGGCGGCCGCAAACCAAACGAGGACAATCGGTTTCGTGCCGCGGCGGTCCGCGAGCGGACCGGCGATCAGCAGCCCGACGATCGCACCGACATTCAGCACCAGCAGCAGTGTCAACGAGGTCGACATGTTGTATCCGGCGTCACGCATCAGCTTCGGCAACCAGGTGTTGAGTCCGTAGACCAGCAGCAGGCCCATGAACGAACCAACCCACACCCCGAGTGTCGTGCGCAGATAACGCGGTGCGAGCAGCACGGTCGGGCGAACCCGTTCCGGAGCGGCCTTGGCGGCCAGATATGCCTCGGATTCGGGAAGTTCGGCCCAGATCAGCGGCAGCAGCAGGAATCCCGCGATGCCGCCGAGATAGAACAGCGGCTGCCAGTGCGGAACGAGCTGTAGCGCGAGCAGCGAGGTGAGCACCGCGCCGACGTGATAGCCGGTCATCGTGATGGTGCCGATGAAGGCACGGCGGGTGGCGGGTACCTGCTCGGCCATGAAGGTCAGCGCCGTCGGCAGACAGGCGCCGAGGCCGATCCCGGCCAGCAGGCGGAATACGCCGAAAATGGTGATGGATCCGGCCGCGGGGACGGCCGCGGTGAATGCCGAGAACAATGCGATCGAGGCGAGCAGCACCTTGCGGCGGCCGTAGCGGTCGGCGATCGGCCCGACCATCGCGGCGCCGATGGCGACGCCGACCAGCGAGATCGTCGCGGCGAATGTCGCACGCGCCGCGGTGAATCCGATGTGGTGGTGCTCGATGAGGGTGGGGATGACGGCGCCGAGCACGACCAGGTCGTAGCCCTCGAGCAGGACGATGAGCCAGCACAGCACGGCGGGCCACGACGACAGCTTGTTCATGATGATTCGTTTCTGCAGATTCGGACCGGTCATAGCGGGCCCTGATTGTGATGGCTCTCACGCTAGAATGACCGCCAATCAGAAATCCAATTGATATTTTTCTCGATCCACATAGAGGAGATCTATGGCAGCCGAGTTCGATCTGAACCTGGTGCGCACCTTCGTGCTGCTGTACGAGACCAGGAGTGTCACGGCCGCCGCGGACCTGCTCGGGGTCACCCAGCCGACGGTCAGCTACGGGCTCGGCAAGCTGCGGCGGCGTCTGCGCGACGAACTGTTCGTGCGCGGCCCGGGTGGACTGGTACCGAGCGCGGAGGCCGAGCGGCTGTATCCGCCGCTGCGCGCGGCTATCGTGGGAGTCGATGAAACACTCGGCGCCGCAACCGAATTCGATCCGAATCGACCGGCACGGTTTACGCTCGGGCTCTCCGATCTCGGCGAGGTGACGGTGCTGCCGCTGGTGCTCGCGGAACTCGCGGTACGGGCGCCACAGGTGACCCTGCAGGTCGAGGCGTTCGATGTCGATACCGCGACCGATCGGCTGGCCCGCGGCGAGGTCGACGCGATGGTCGCCAGTCCGATCCTGGATTCACCTCGGCTGACTCGGACGCCGCTGTTCAGTGAGGGCTATGCCGGGCTGGTCGCGGCGCGCCACCCTCGGCTGCGCGGTGACGAGCCCACCCAAGCCGAACTGGATCGTGAGCGGCATATCGTCGTCGAGGGCGTGACGGGCCACCCCGGTCCGCGCAAGGCGCTGCGCGAGCACCATCTCGAAGACCGCGTCGCGGTGCGCGTCACCCGATTCGCCACCCTGCCCTATGTGGTGCAGGACAGTGAGCTGGTCGCGATCGTGCCCGAACGGGTGGCGCACGCTTTGGCGCGCACGCATCCCGTGCGTGTATTCACCCTTCCGTGGCCCATCGAGCCGGTGGAGGTGGCGGCCTATACCCGGCGCGCTCCTGGCAGGGCGGCCCAGGGTTGGTTTCTGGAGGTGGTTCGGGCGGCGCTGGAGAATCTGCCGTCGGTCAGCCCAGCCGCGTAATCGGTTTCGCGGCGGTGAGATCCGCTTCGATTCGGTGCGCGGCCGTCTGCAGCCGCGGAATCAGTTCGGCCCGAATGGATTCGATGCTGCGGCGGGAGGCGTGCGTCGAAATATTGATCGCGGCGATCACGCCCGATCGATCGCGGATGGGGGCCGCGACCGAGCGCAGACCTTCCTCCAATTCCTGGTCGACGATGGAAAAGCCCTGTGCGCGAACCGTTTCCAAGGCTGCGCGCAAGGCGTCCTGATCGGTGATGGTATTGGCGGTCAGCCGGGCCAGTGGCGTGCGCGCCAGATAGGCATCGAGTTCGGCAGCCGGGAGTCCGGCCAGCAGGACATGGCCCATGGAGGTGGCGTAAGCGGGGAAACGGGTGCCGATATTGATGCTGACGGTCATGATCCGGGATGCGGCGACCCGGGCGACGTACACCACATCCGGACCATCGAGCACCGATACCGAGCTGGATTCGTGCACGTCGGCGCAGAGCTGTTCGAGGTGCGGCTGCGCCACCTCGGACAGGCTCATGCTGGACAGGTACGAATAGCCCAGTTCCAGCACCTTCGCGGTGAGCGAGAAGCGTTTGCCGCCGGTTCGGACGTAGCCGAGATCGGCGAGGGTCAACAGGAACCGGCGTGCGGCGGCGCGGGTGAGTCCGGTCAGGCGCGCGACATCGGAGAGCGTCAGCTGCGGGTTCTCGGCATCGAATGCCTTGATGACCGCGAGGCCGCGTTCGAGCGACTGCACATAGTGGGTGCCGCGCCGGTCGTCGTCGTCGCTACCGCCGGTCGTCATCGTCGTCCTCCTCGACAGGGTGCTACAGGGCGGTATCGTCCCCGAGTTCGGCCAGCACCTGCTGCCCGATCGCGAAGGCGGCATTGGCCGCGGGCACGCCCGCGTAGGCGCCGGTGTGCAGCAGTACTTCGGCGATCTCGGCGGCGGTGAGACCGTTGGTGATCGCGGCGCGGACATGCATCGCGATCTCCTCGTGCCGCCCGAGGGCGGTGAGCACCGCAAGGGTAACGCAGCTGCGAGTGCGCCGGTCCAGGCCCTCGCGGGTCCAGATCGAGCCCCAGACCGACTCGGTGATGTACTCCTGGAACGGTCTGGTGAATTCGGTGGTCCTGGCGACGGCGCGATCGACGTGATCGTCGCCGAGCACTTCACGCCGGACCGCCATGCCGCTGTCGGCTCGTTCGTTCACGAGTCCTCCTTCAGGTGAGCGAGAATCAGATCGTTGACCGCCTCCGATGCCTCGGCGCTGGCCAGATGTGCACCGGGGCCGACGATTTCGAGGCGCGCGTGCGGGACCGTGCGCGCGATGCGCTGTCCGTGCTCCGGTGGAATGGCCGGATCCTGGGCACCGGCGATCACAAGTGTGGGTGCGGTGATCGATGACAGCCGGTCCGCGATATCCATCGTTTCGATTGCCGCGCAACAGGATGCGTAGCCGTCGGAGTCGGTGGCCGCGACCATTTCCTCGAAATAACGGGTGCGCTCCGGATGGTCCACGCGCCACTCCGGGGTAAACCAGCGTTGAACGACTGCGTGTGAAATCGACTGTGTTCCTTCGGCTCTGACCAGTGCCGCCCGTTCGGCCCAGCCGCTGGGCGGGCCCAGTTCGGCGGAAGTGCAGCACAGGGTGAGCGTGCGCAGCCGGTCCGGTACGTGCTCGCCGAGCCACATGCCGACCATGCCGCCGAGGGAGAGTCCGACGAAATGCGCTCGCCCGACCCCGAATCGGTCGAGCAACCCGATCACATCGGAGCCCAGGTCCGTCAGCGTGTACGGGTCAGGGGGTACCGGGGATGCACCATGTCCGCGGTGGTCGTAGCGCAATACCCGATATCCGGCGGCGGTCAGCGCGTTGACCTGCGGATCCCACATCCGCAGGTCGCTGCCCAGTGATCCGCTCAGTACGACGGGTTCGCCGTCATCGGGACCGTCCACGGCGCAGTTCACTTCAACGGCGCTCACGACTGCGCCTGCCGAATCGGTTTCCTGTCATCGAGTGATCCGCTCAGTAGGACGGGTTCGTGGTCGTCGGGATCATCCACGGCGCAGTTCATCTCGACGGCGCTCATGACCGCGCCTGCCGAATCCGCAGGCTGCCACTGGGCGTCAGCACGACCGGTTCGTAGTCATCGGGACCATTCTGGAGGCAGTTCACCTCGACGGCACCTACGACTGCGCCTGCCGAATCAGTAAGCCGCCACAGCGATCTGCGCGTGATTGGTTCCGTGTGGGGACCGTCCGGGATGCGGCGCATCTCTACCTCGCTCATGACTCCGCCTCGCTGGCGCTTGGCTTTCGGGTGGCCCAGACGACGAATGATCGTTCGCTCATGATCTGTCCCGCCAGTCGTCGAGTGCTCGTTCGATGAACTTGCGTGTCGATCCGAGGTATCGCGCCGGATCGAGCAGTCTTTCGATCTGTTCGCGTTCCAGATACTTCCCGACCACCGGATCGGCGGCCAGCAGATCGGCGAGTGGGTCTGCACCGGCGAGAGCGGCCTGGCAGCACTGCGCGACGGCATCGCCCGCGGTATGCCTGCCGACCTCCCCGTTGGATGTCGAAACCAACTCGGCCACCACGTTTTCCGCGAGTGCGAGGCCGCCGGTGAGTTCGAGGTTGGCGCGCATGCGCTGTGGATCGACTCGAAGTCGCTCCAGGCTGATGCGCAGCCAATGCACTGCGGAACCGGAGGTCCGCAGCAATTCGACATACGGTCGCCATTCCGCATGCCACGAGCCTGCCGCGCGCTGATGTTCGTGAGCGGCCGCGCCGAGCAGTGCGGCAACCAAACCCGGTGCCTGCCCGGCAGATCCGGCGGCAAGCACGGCGGCGACCGGATTGCGTTTGTGCGGCATGGTCGAGGAGCCGCCCGTACCCGCCGGGCCCTCCTCGTGGACTTCCGCGACCTCGGTCTGCGCCAGCAGGGTGATATCGCGGGCGATCTTGGCCACCGCCGCACAGGTCTGACCGAGCGCTCCGGCGATCTCGGCGATGCGGCCGCGCTCGGTATGCCACGGCAGGGCCGGTTCGGCCAATCCGAGCTGCCGCGCGAGTCCGCTCAGGACGGCAATCCCGTTGTCGCCCAAGGAAGCCAGTGTGCCGACCGCCCCGCCGAACTGCACCGCCAAGCGGTGGCGCCGGATGTCGTCGAGCCGGTCCCGCGCCGCGGCGATACCGCCGAGCCAGCCCGCCGCGGTGAGGCCGAAGGTGACCGGCGGCCCCTGCTGGAGCAGGCTGCGCCCGGCCAGCACGGTATCGGCGTGGAGTCCGGCGAGATGCGCCAGCTGGGCCGCGCATGCGCGCAAGTCGTCATCGAGCACCGTCAGCGCCCGGTGCGTGACCAGCATGGCGGCGGTATCGCCCACGTCCTGGCTGGTCGCGCCGAGGTGCACATATCCGGCCGCATCGCCCGCGACGCGTGCGGTGAGTGCACGCACCAGCGGCCCGGCCGGATTGCCGATGCGGACCGCCTGCGCGCCGAGCTCAGCGATGTCGTAATCATCTGCGATGCAACAGCTTTGGATTGCCGCAGCGGCCTCGGGTGGAACGACCCCGGCCGCGGCCGAGGCGGCCGCCAGCGCGCCTTCGAAGTCGAGCATGGCCTGCACCCATGCCCGGTCGCCGACCCGCGCCGCGACCGGACCGGCCGCGAGCACAGCGTCGAACAACCTGTCAGACATCGAAGAACACCGTCTCGCGCTCACCTTGGAGGTACACGTCGAAAACATAGCCATCGGGACCGTCGGCGGCGATCAACGTGCCACGACGCTCCGGCGGCACCGTGGCCAGCACCGGATCGGTCGCGTGCTGATCGGCGTGCTCGGGGAAATAGATGCGGGTGACCACTCGATGCAGCAGACCACGGGCGAACACCGATACATCGATATGCGGGGCCTGCCCGTCACCGAGTGCGCCGGGAACGACGGTGTAGATACCGAATTCGCCGGATCGGGTGTCGCTGCGTGCGAATCCGCGGAAGTATTCGCGGACTCCGCGACCGTCGTCGGGATGCGCGATATGCCCGTCCGGGTCGGCCTGCCAGATCTCGACCATGGCGTCATCGATCGGCTCGCCGACGGCGTCGAACACCCGGCCGCGAATCCACACGGCCTCGGGTGTGCCCAGCGGTACGGCGTACGGGCCGTCGTCCCACGTCAGTCCGATGTGCAGGTAGGGGCCGACGGTTTGCGAAGGCGTGGTGGGCAGATCAGTCATCGTCCTCGTCGTCCTCGAAAGGCGTGGCGTCGCGGCCACGCAATACGATGTCGAACTCGAACGCCAGCGCCCGCTCGGGTTCGCTGCGGTCGAGATCGAAGCGGCTGATCAGCAGTGGGCGAGCGGCCTCGGGCACCGAGTTGAAGATGGGGTCCTGGGTGAACAACGGATCGTCCGGAAAATACATCTGGGTGACCAGTCGCTGGGTGAAGGCGCGCCCGAACAGCGAGAAGTGGATGTGCGCGGGCCGCCAGGCATTGTGGTGGTTGCGCCACGGATAGGCGCCGGGCTTGATCGTGGTGAACTCGTAGCGGCCCGCGCCGTCGGTGAGCGTGCGCCCGGCGCCGTCGAAGTTGGGATCGAGCGGACAGTCCCATGCGCCCCGGTCGTGGCGGTACCGGCCACCGGCATTGGCCTGCCAGATCTCGATCAGCGAGTTGGGGATCGGCTTGCCGTCACCGTCGAGCAGTCGGCCGTGCACGATGATGCGCTGCCCGAGCGGTTCCGCGCGGTGCTGCGCGGTCAGGTCGTTGTCGGTCTCGGCGAGCCGGTCCGCGCCGAGCACCGCAGCGGTGAGTTCGGTCAGCCGCTGCGGCAGCAGGACCAGCGGTTCTTTCGGATGCCGAAGGGCGGTGGACTTGTAGTCCGGGGAATCCAGCGGCGGGTGGGTGCCTGCCGGATCCTTTCTATAGCCTTGCAGCGCACTGGTTTTCATGATGTCGCCTCCAGAACAACGGCCAGCCCCTGGCCGACGCCGATACACAATGCGGCCAGTCCCCACCGGCTGCCGCTACGCCGCATTTCGCGGGCGAGTTGGTTGATGACGCGTCCACCCGACGCCCCGAGCGGGTGGCCGATCGCGATCGCACCACCGTTGACATTGACGACGCCGGGATCCAACTCCGGCCAATCGGCCAGGCAGGCAAGCGATTGCGCGGCGAAGGCCTCGTTCAATTCGACCACGCCGAGATCGCCCCAGCCGATTCCCGCACGCCGCAGGGCGATGCGCGCCGCTTCGACCGGACCGATACCGAACACATTCGGATCGACGCCAGCCGCGCCGCGTCCCGCGATCCGCGCCAAGGGGGCGCGGCCGAGCCGATCGGCCAGGGCTTCGTCACCGAGCAGCAGGGCGGAGGCGCCGTCGTTCAGTGGTGAGGCGTTTCCGGCGGTGACGGTGCCATTCGGCCGGAATGACGGTTTCAAGCCCGCCAACCGCTCGACGGTCGTTTCCGCCCGCAGCGACTCGTCGCGAGCCAGTTCGGTGCCGGGCACGGCGACGACGTGATCGTCGTAGAAGCCGCTGTCCCAGGCCTTCGCGGTGAGCTGATGGCTGCGCGCGGCGAATTCGTCCTGCGCCGCACGCTCGATTCCGTAACGGCCCGCGAGGATTTCGGTGCTCTCACCCAAGGAGACCGTCCACTGGGCGGGCATTGCCGGATTCACCAGCCGCCAGCCCAATGTGGTGGAGTGCAGTGTTTCATTGCCAGCGGGAAATCCCTTGGCAGGCTTGGGCATAACCATCGGCGCGCGGCTCATCGATTCGACGCCGCCGACGACAACCGTTGCCGCATCGCCGGTCTCGATCATCCGGGCGGCCTGCATCGCGGCGTCCATACTCGACCCGCACAGCCGGTTCACGGTCGTGCCGGGCACCGAGGTCGGCCAATCCGCCAGCAGCGCTGCCATGCGTGCCACATTGCGATTATCCTCGCCCGCCTGGTTCGCCGCCCCGAAGACGACCTCGTCCACCGTCGCGGGGTCCAGCTCGTTGCGCTCCGCGAGCGACCGCAGCACCGAAGCGGCGAGGTCATCGGGCCGGATGCCGCTCAGCGCACCGCCGTACCTGCCGAACGGGGTGCGCAGCCCGTCGTAGAGAAATGCGCTGGTCATGAGGCGGCTTTCAGTGCTCGCAGGGTGGTGAGTTCCATGGCCGTCGGCGGCTCGCCGATTTCGAGATCCGGCGCGACCCGCAGCTGCCAGCCGGTGGCATCGCGGACCCGCTCGACGGACACGCCCGGATGCACCGCGACGAGGATCAATTCGCCGGTGTCGTCGGGCCGCATCACCCCGAGGTCGGTGATCACCAGGGTCGGGCCCGCGCCGCGCAGGCCGAGTTCCGCGCGCTCGCCGACGCCGCGACCGTGCCCGAAAGAGGTGATGAAGTCGACTTTGTCGACGAAGGAGCGGCGCGACTGGCGCACGACGACGAACACCTCGCCACAGGAGGCGGCGATCTCGGGCGCGCCACCGGCTCCTGGCAGGCGGACCTCGGGATGGGTGTAGTCGCCGCCGATGACGGTGGTGTTGATATTGCCGTACTTGTCGAGCTGCGCGGCCCCGAGGAACCCGATATCGATGCGACCCGGCTGCAGCCAGTAATTGAAAATCTCCGGCACGCTGATCACGGCGTCGGCGGTCTCGGCGAGCACACCGTCACCGATGGAAGCGGGCAGCCGATCCGGCTTCGAACCCAATGTTCCGGATTCGTAGATGAGGACCAGATCGGGCGCGTGGGTATTGCGTGCGAGATTGGCGGCCGTCGACGGCAGCCCGATGCCGACGAAGCACCGTTTGCCCGCACCGAGTGCCCTGGCAGCCGCGATCGTCATCATCTCGTCGGCGGTGTATTCCGTTTCCATTGTGGCGGTGCGGGTTTCGGCGATGGTCATACTGTCTCCGTGGTGGCGGTGTACACGTTTTCGTCGAGCCAGCGGGTGAACTGGTCACGGTCTCGGCCGATCGCGTCCCAGGCCTCGTAGTAGGCGTTGTCGCGTTCGGAATAGCCCTGCGCGTAGGACGGATGCGCGCCGCCGGGCGCCTGCGCGACGGCGGTCACCGCCCATGCGGGCAGCACGATCGCGCCGGGCACCGGGGTCAGTTCGTCGACGATCTCCTCGACCGTGACCAGGCTGCGGCGGGCGGCTAGCACCGCCTCCTTCTGCACCCCGAGCAGCCCCCACAGCTGCACATTTCCGGCCCGATCGGCGCGCTGGGCGTGGATGACCGTGACATCGGGATTGATCGCCGGAACCGCGGTCAGCTGCTCACCGGTGAACGGGCAGGTGATCGGTTTGATGGTGTCGGTGACCGTCGGCAGATCGGTGCCGACGTATCCGCGCAGCACAGCGAAAGGCAATCCGGACGCCCCCGCGACATAACGATTCGCCATACCGGCGTGGCTGTGCTCTTCGATATCCAACGCCGTGGGCCAGGCATGCTGTACAGCGTCGCGGAACCGGTGCAGCGAGCCGACGCCCGGATTGCCGCCCCAGGAAAAGATCAGCTTGCGTGCGCAACCGGCCCCGATCAGCTGGTCGTAGACGATGTCCGGTGTCATCCGCACCAGCGTCAGATCCCGCCTGCGCTGGCGGATGATCTCTTGCCCGGCGGCCACCGGGATCAGATGTGTGAACCCTTCCAGCGCGACCGTATCGCCGTCGCGGACGAGTTCGCCGACCGCAGCTGCCAAGGAGGTAATCCTGGCCATATCACTCCCTATTCGAAATCGTGGAAACGCGACCGAGCCGAATCCAGCACTTGCCCGGGGTGGATCGCACCGCGGCGAAGGCTCGATCGGCGTCGTCGAGTGCGAATTCGGCCTGCAGCGCCCGGCTCGGTGCGATCGCACCGGAGTCGAGCAGGGCCGTGGTGTCGGCGAAATCGCTCGGGTGGTCGTAGATGAGCGAGCCGATCAGCCGCAATTGCCGGTAAGGACCACCCCGCCCGCAGACCGGGTCCGGCAACTCCGCGACCGTGCTCCGTTCCGACGCAACCAAGGCGGCCGCCTTCATAGCACCCTCTTTGTGCGCAATACGTACATTTGGTTGTTATGCGAACATCGTATGCCGAATCCGATGGCGACTCAAGTCCCATATATCGATCGACGGCATGGTCGGGGACAAACTCTGCGCGGCTGCCGCCGACATCGAACTGTTCGAAACGATCTGATCGCCCAAACGTGCGCAAGTCACCGGGAAAGGCCGCCGCCAGCGGCTGGATCGGCGGTGCGCTCGAGTACTACGACTTCTTCAACTACGCGCAGGCCGCCGCCCGTTTCTTCGCCACCTTGACGCTGCAAGGGTGCAGGCCGGTCGAATCCTCGCTGCCGCAGCGTTTTTGCCGACGTCGGCGCTATTGCCCGATGACGCGTTCCAAACGTGGGGTTGGCGAATTCCGTTCCTGCTCAGCGTCGTTGTGCCGTTCGCCCGTTATCTGATCGGCGCAGCAGGAGGTCGCCTCGACCCGCTGTCACGCGAGGATTACTCGCGCCGAGGCGATCGCGGCGTAAAGATGTGCGGTGCGGGTGGGTCAGGCGGCGAAGAGGCCGACCAGGGTGCCACTCGCGATGACGTGGTCCGTGATGGCGGAGCGGACCACGTCGGCCGTGGTTTCCTTGGTGAATCCGGGCTTTTGGTCCAGGGCGTAGAGGCGGAAGAAGTACCGGTGCGGCTGGTCGCCGACCGGCGGTCGCGGACCGCTCCAGCCTATTTCGCCGAAGTCATTGGGACCTACGACGGCCATGGGCGGCGGCGCGTCCGCCCGGACACTGGTCGCATTCGGCGCGATGCCGGTCATCAGCCAGTGGGTGAACGGGCCGCCCGGTGCGTCCTCGTCCTCACACAACAGGACGAGCTCTTCGGCGTCGTCGGGGATGCCACTCCACTCGAGCGGCGGGACAACGTTTCCGCCGTCGTAGGAGTAGCGGTCCGGAATCGTCGCGTGGTCGGTGAACGCGGCACTGTGCAGGTCCGCGCGGGCCGGCGTCCGTTGCACGTCGGATCGCTGGCTGGTGGGATTCGCCATAGTTTCCTCCGGTCGATCGATGGTTCGAAAGCTGCGTCGGAATCGGAGAGGTTCGCGCTGATCTCGTACTCGCCGAGCAGCGTCAATGTGCGGGTTACCGCTGGACTATCTGTTAAACCGTGGCTAATAGACGGCCTCGTACTTACCGGCCTGATCCGATGACATACCGGCCAGCCGCTGATCGATGCGCGCGAGCGTATCCGAGAGTGACTCGACCGACCGTTCCAGTCGATCCAACCGATCGGCCGTACCGTGCCTGGCCGTCTTGGGTGGGGCCGTTTCGGGGGACAACAGGAGCTCGCGCAGTGTGGGTGGCAGTTGTTCGAGGGCGTGCTCCAGCGTGCCCGGAGAGAACCGGTCCCGCAGTGCCGCGCTCAAACAGGTCACCGTAAACGGCACATCGCCGTCGGAGATCGTGGCCTCCGCGGCGAAGAGCTGGACGAATTCGGATTGGTCGTAGCGTTTCGGAACGTCGCTCGGACGCCAGCCCTCGTAGTAAATGCCGCGCAACAGCTCCGGGAGCTGCGCGCCGAGATGCGCTGCCGCATCCACCGTCAGACGATCACGCACCGTATGCAACCACGCGCGGAGCGCGCGGTACGCGTAACGGCGATCACTGGTCCCCAGGCACTCCATAACGGTGTCGAGCCAGATTCGCGCTGTCTGTTCGGTGTGGGCGAATGGGTCACCTCCGCGGTTCATTTCGCCTTCCCTTCGGTCTCGTGAATCCACTTCCCAGGGTAGGCCGATCGAACCCGTTGTATATGCCATAACCGCAGCTCACGCCTATCCGGCTGGCCTGCGCGCCAGATCGGGCAGCACCGTGGCGTAGCGGTCTTCGAGTTCGTCGAAGGCGTCACCGAGGTAACGGGTGAGGCGGGCGACATCTGGGAGGGCGGTGCGGGATGCGATGAAGCCGAAGTGCAGCCGACCGTCGTAGGACACCGCGGTGATATTGAGTACTTCTCCCTTGAACAGCAGCGAAAGGGGATACATCTCGACCATCCGCGCTCCGGCGAGATAGAGCGGTCGGTCGGGACCCGGTACGTTCGACACGATCAGGTTGAACGTCGGCGGCACGTGGGCGACGGCGCCGGGCACGAGTTGGCGCAGTGTGTGCGGCGCCATGGCGACAATCGCGTAGCCGACCAGGGCCGCGTGCGGCAAGGCCGACTGATGTTGCTTCGCCGCCCGCGTCGAGGCGGAGATCCGCGACAGCCGAACCCCGGCATCCGGTTCGTCCGTGGCCGAGTCGACGAACATGATGCCGATCGAGCTGGCGGTCGCGGATCCCTCGGGTGCGATGGAGACCGGGCAGCCGAGCACCAACGGCCTATCGGGTAGGTCGGCGATCTCGATCATGTACCGGCGCAGCGCCGTGGCGCAGGCGGTCAGCACGATGTCGTTGACGGTGGTATCGCTGCGCTTCGCCAGTCGCTTGATGCGGCCTAATTCGATTGCGGCCGTAGCGATCTGGCGATTCGGTCCGATCTCGTCGACGTTGAGCGGCGATCGCGGTGCCGCGAACGGTCCGACCAGCGGCGAGTCCGTGTATCCGGCACGCCACAGGGTTTTGGTGGCACGCGCAATGGCGGTCAGAATATCGACTCGACTCGGTCGACGTCGGCCTGCGGTGGCTTTCGTCGGTGATCTGCGAACGGTCGCCCACACCGGGGCGGTGATCGGGGCGTCGGCGTCGGTGGCGAGGGACCGGCCGAACAGGCGTACCGCGTCGACACCGTTGATCAACGCGTGATGTGCCTTCAGGTAGATGGCGAACCGATTGTCATCGAGTCCATCGATGACGTGTACTTCCCACATCGGTCGTCGAGGGTCGAGCCGATCCGAGTGTAGGCGTGAAATCAGTTGTGCCAGTTTGTGTTCGCCACCAGGTCCGGATAGAGCGTGGTGGTGCAGGTGGCGGTCTGTGTCGATGTGTTCGGCTGCTTCGAGTCGGGTGCGCCGCGGGAAGCGGCGATAGCCGAGCAACGACCGGAATCGCGGATCGACATCGCGGTGACACCGGAATGCGGTCACGATTCGTTCGACGACCGCGGTGGCCGGTTCGTCCTGCGCCGCGAAGATCGCCAGGGCCGCGACCTGCATGGGAGTTTCGGGCGATTCGAGCCACATCCAGAACGAATCGTCGACGGTGAGGTGCTTGCGTCGTTTCGGACGACTCACGGTATTCCCCCTTCGTGCGCCAACGCGCTCGGTAAAGAATTTCGGCGCGACTTCGACGGCGCATGATCGAGGTCGTAGACCCTCGCGATCCAGATCGAGGCTGCTCAATCTGGTGATAATTTCATCATTACTGAGAAAACTCGTCAAATCTGGATGCGCGTCATTCTGATGCTTTCATCATTTCCTCTTGACAGAGATGGTGATCGTGACTGATGATTTCATCAACAACGTCGTGGAGGTAGCTGTGACAAGCATCGACAAGGGGGTCGGCGCCGGACGGACGGTCCGGGTCGGCCAGCGTGAGGTCTTCTTCAGCGAGGTCGGATCCGGTCCCGCGGTGGTGCTGTTGCACGGCGGCGGACCAGGTGCGACCGGGCTGTCCAACTATTCGCGCAATATCGAGGCGCTGGCACAGCGGTTTCGCGTCATCGTGCCGGATATGCCGGGCTACGGGCGCTCCTCGAAGCATGTCGATCAGTCCGACCCGTTCGGCGATCTCGCGCGGGCGGTCGGAGGTCTGTTGGACGAACTCGGCGTGGACTCGGCGCACCTGGTCGGCAACTCTTACGGCGGTGCCGCCGCGCTGCGGTTGGCGATGGATCGGCCGGAAAAGGTGGGCCGAATGATCCTGATGGGCCCCGGCGGTGTCGGTTCCACGCGCGGGCTGCCGACCAAGGGGCTGCAGGAGTTGCTCGCCTATTATCCGGGTGACGGACCGAGCCGGGAGAAGATCACCCGGTTCATCCGCGAATACCTGGTCTTCGACGGCGCCGCGGTGCCCGACGAGCTCATCGAACTGCGATTCCAGGCCAGCATCGATCCCGAGGTGATCGCGAATCCACCGCTGCGCCGTCCCTCCGGACCCCTGGCCCTGCGGACGTTGTGGCGGATGGATTTCACCCGGGACTCCCGGCTGAGCGAGGTGGCTCATCCGACCCTGGTTATCTGGGGCGCCGATGACAAGGTCAACCGTCCCGCAGGCGGCCGGATGCTGGCCGATGCGATGCCCAACTGCGATCTGTACCTGGCGGCCAACACCGGGCACTGGGTGCAGTGGGAACGCGCGGAGCTGTTCAACGCACTGGCCGCCGCATTCCTAGAGGCCTGACGATGAACGATTTTCTGCGCCCCAATACCGATGCCTCGGTGTTCGGCTCGGTGCACCTGGGATATGTTGCGGTGCAATCTAATCGGCTGCCGGACTGGCGTCGCTTCGGTGCCGAGGCAATCGGCATGCACGTGGACGAGGTCGACCGCAATGCACTACGCCTGCGTCTGGACGAGCGCGCCTGCCGGTTCCTCATCCAGCGTGGTCCCGCCGAAGATGTCACCGCACTGGGCTGGCACATCGACGACCACGACACCTTCGACCGCATTATCGCCCGGGTGACAGATCGCGGTGTCCCGGTCGTCGAGGGCACCCCGGAGGAGACCGCGCTGCGTGGCGTGGAGCGTCTATGGCGCTTTCCTGGCCCGAAAGGCATTGCGCAGGAAATTTTCACGGCTCCGATATCAACACCCGAACCACTGCGGATGCTCAGCTCCGGATGGGTGACGGGGGAGGCCGGTATGGGCCATGTCGCGATCGTTTCGCGCGAACCGGAAGCGATGCGTGGTTACTACCACACGGTTTTCGACTCGCGACTGACCGATTACATCGATGAGAACATCTCCGGGTTGAAGATGAAGATCCGATTCATGCGGGTCAACGAGCGCCACCATTCGATCGCCATAGCCAATATTCGCGGCGTCAAGATCGACCCGCTGCGAACCCGGGTGCAGCACATCAATATTCAGTCCGCGAGCTTGGACGACATGCTGGCGGCCTTTCAGCGCGTCACCGATCTCGGCTTTCGTATGCAGTGGTCGGTCGGGCAGCACACCAACGACCGCGAACTGTCCTTCTACTGCGTGAGCCCGTCCGGCTTCGAACTCGAGGTCGGCTGGAACCCGGTTGTGATCGGTCCCGAACTCGAATCCACCTGGGAACCGACGACTTACCAGGGCATCAGCATCTGGGGCCACACCACGGTCGGGGAAACGGTGCTGGACAAATTCGCCCAATTCCGCCAGGCGCTGCGGACCTCGACCACACCGGAGATCACCGTTGCGCAACTCGCAGGAGGACTTTCACGATGAGTACGACCGACTACGACGTGGTGGTCGTCGGCCTCGGCCCGACCGGCCTCACACTGGCCAACCTACTGGGGCGGCGCGGCGCGCGCGTGCTCGTCCTGGAGCGGGAACCGGAGTACTACGGACTCGCACGCGCGGTCTACACCGACGACGAAGGTATGCGCATCTTCCAAACCGCCGGTGCGGCAGACGAACTCGCGGCCGATATGAATATCGACTCCACCGTGCAGTGGGTGCGCGCTGATGGCCGGGTGCTGGTGCAGTTCCATCAGACCGACCGTCCGCTGGGGTGGCCGGTGGTCAATTTCCTCTACCAGCCATACCTGGAGAACACTCTTGAAAGTGCCCTCGGCAGCTATCCGCATGTAACTGTCTGTCGCGGACGTGAGGTCGTCGATTTCGACCAGGACGAATCCGGCGTGAACGTCGAACATGCCGAGTGCCGGGGCACCGGATACGGCAACCGCGCACCGGATACCGACCCGCGGACCGCGGAGCGGGTGCGCGCGAAATTCCTGGTCGGCTGTGACGGCGGGCGCAGTGTGGTGCGCACGAAACTTGGTATCGATATGAGTGGGACCAGCTTTCCCGAGCGTTGGCTCGTGGTGGACCTGAAGGCCAGGGACGGCATCGACGCATTCCGGCATCTGCCGTATTTCAACTTCGTCTGCGATCCGGCAATGCCGATCGTGTCCTGCCCACAGCCGAACGGGCATCATCGCTTCGAGTTCATGCTGAACGAATCGCAGACCAAAGAGGAGATGGAGGATCCGGACAACGTCCGTCGCCACATCGCGCGTTATGTCGATCCGGACGAGGTCGAAGTGCTGCGCAAGCTGGTCTACACCTTCAATGCCGTGGTCGCCGACCGGTGGCGGGACGGACGGATCCTCATCGCCGGTGACGCCGCGCATATGACACCGCAGTTCGTCGGACAGGGCATGAACTCCGGTGTGCGCGATGCGGACAACCTGTCGTGGAAGCTCACCGCCATCCTCGAACAGGGTGCGGACCTGAGGATTCTGGACAGCTACGAGTCCGAGCGGCGGCCGCACGCCAAGGCGATGATCGATTTCTCGGTCCTGAACAAGAACATCGTCTCCTTCGACAACAAGCTGGTCGCGGCGGCCCGGGATATCGGACTCACCACCGCGCTACGAGTTCCCGGGTTGGGCGGCTGGATTCGCGCCGCGAAGATGAAACCGGCACCACGCTTCCGTCGCGGTGCGTACCTCGGCCTACCCCGGCGCGGGCTGCGCGGTGTGGAAGGAACGATCGCTCCGCAACCGGACGTACGGACCTACGACGGACGGCATCGGCGTTTCGACGATGTGCTCGGCCTCGGATTCGCTGTCGTCGGCAACGGTGTTGATCCGCGGGCTGCGCTGGGTGCGGACGATTTGGCGAGGTTGCACGACTGGGGCGCTCGTTTCGTCACCGTGTATCCGCTCGGCGGGCGCCCGCAGGGTGAACCGGGTGACGGCCGCGCCACCGGCGACGACTATGCCGATATCGAAGACCACACCGGCACTTTGACCCGCTGGTTCGCCAAGGCAAGCGTCGGGACCGGCGGCGTGGTGCTGCTGCGGCCGGACAAGTTCGTCTTCGGCACCGCCGCTGCCGGGCGCGGTGGGTCCCTGATCGCCGAACTCTTTCGACGGGTTGCCGGGCCGATTCCGGTTCAGCCGCAATCCGATTCGGTCCAGCACCGCCATTTCGAGGAGGCTCGATGAACACGACAGCATCGCGTGACGATTCGATGAGCGGTGGTGGCCGGGTCACGGGCGGGCTGGTGACCGACTCCGCGGCGGTGCGTGCCGCGGCCGAACGACTTTCCATTGCCACGACGACCGGAGCGCCGATCGCGCCCGTTCGCGACCTCATCGGACCCGATGACGTCGAACTGGCATATGCGGTGCAGCGCATCGGTGTCCAGCACCGCCTGGCCGCCGGTGCCCGGCTCGTCGGACGCAAGATCGGACTCACCTCACCGGCGGTCCAACAGCAGCTCGGGGTGAATCAGCCCGACTTCGGCGTGCTTTTCGGCGATATGAACGTCACCGAAACCCCTGCGGCGCAACGGCCGTCGCTAATGCAGCCGAAGATCGAGGCCGAACTCGCCTTCGTGCTGGGTGCCGACCTTGATATCGAGCAGTTGGATGCGATCAGCGTCCGCGGTGCGGTGGACCACGCGGTCGCCGCCTTGGAGATCGTCGACAGCCGCATCGCCGACTGGGATATCAGTTTCGCCGACACCGTCGCCGACAACGCGTCGAGTGGCTGGTTCGTCCTCGGCGCCGAGCGGCTGTCACTGGACGAGTTCGAACCGCGCGAGATCGCGATGAATATGGCGATCGACGGCGAAATCGTCTCCACCGGAACGGGTTCGGCCTGCCTCGGCGATCCGCTCAACGCGCTGGCCTGGCTGGCCCGCACCGCCCGCGACTTCGGCGATCCGCTGCGCGCCGGTGAGATCGTGCTGTCCGGTGCGCTCGGACCGATGGCCCCATTGCGGCCCGGCGCCCGGGTTCGGTCCGAATTATTCAGTGGCACACAAGCACTCGGTGCCGTCGACTTCACGCTGGAGGAAATATGAGCCGCACCAAAGTCGCCGTCATCGGCTCGGGCAATATCGGCACCGACCTGATGTTCAAGGTGCTACGGCTGTCGGAAACCCTGGAGGTGGCCGCCATGGTCGGCATCGATCCGGACTCCGACGGGCTGGCCCGTGCCGACCGACTCGGCGTACCGACGACCGCGAGCGGTGTCGACGGACTGATCGCCATGCCGCATTTCGACGAGATCGATATCGTTTTCGACGCCACCTCCGCCGGAGCGCACCGTGCCAATGCGGCCGCGCTGGCGCCGCACGGGAAACGCCTGATCGATCTGACTCCGGCCGCGATCGGCCCGTTCGTCGTGCCCGCGGTCAACCTGGACCAGCACCTCGACGCCTCCAACGTGAACATGGTGACCTGCGGTGGCCAAGCCACCATCCCGATTGTCGCGGCGATCTCCCGGGTCACCGATGTGCCCTACGCCGAGATCGTCGCCTCGATCGCATCCAAATCCGCTGGACCCGGCACCCGCGCCAATATCGACGAATTCACCGAGACGACCGCGCAGGCGATCGAAGCGGTCGGCGGCGCTACCCGCGGCCGGGCGATCATCATCCTCAATCCGGCCGAACCGCCGCTGATCATGCGCGACACCGTACTGGCGCTGATCGGCGATCCGAATCCGGAAACCCATGCGGCCGTGCGGGAATCGATCGAGTCGATGATCGCCGAGGTCGCCGCCTATGTGCCCGGTTACCGGCTCAAGCAGGACATTCAGATCACTCCCGCCACGCAGTCGGAAACTCTCGTCGGCGATAACGTTGTCACCCATCAGGTCTCGGTATTCCTCGAAGTCGAAGGCGCGGCGCACTATCTGCCGTCCTACGCCGGAAATCTCGACATCATGACCTCGGCCGCGTTGCGCGTGGCCGAACGCCTTGCCGCAGCACCCGTTTCGGTGCCGATCCGGGAGAGTGTGTAATGCCCGAAGTATTTTTGCAAGATGTGACTCTGCGCGACGGTATGCACGCGCTGCGCCACCGCATCACCCCGAAAAACGTTGCCGCCGTTGCCGCCGCGCTCGATGCCGCGGGCGTCGACGCGGTGGAGGTCGCGCACGGTGACGGTCTGCACGGAAGCAGCCTCACCTACGGACCGGGCAGTCACACCGATTGGGAGTGGCTCGAGGCCGCGGCGGGCGCATTGCGCCACGCCCGGCTGACCACACTGCTGCTGCCCGGCATCGGCACCATCGACGATCTGCGCCGCGCCTACGACCTCGGCGTGCGCTCGGTGCGGGTGGCCACGCACTGCACCGAGGCCGATATCTCCGCCCAGCACATCGCCTTCGCCCGCGAAATCGGCATGGACGTCTCCGGCTTCCTGATGATGAGCCATATGAACACCCCCGCCGGGCTCGCCGCACAGGCCAAGCTCATGGAAGCCTATGGCGCACACTGCGTTTACGTCACCGACTCGGGCGGGCGGCTCACCATGGACGGGGTCCGCAAACGGGTCCGCGCCTACCGTGCCGTGCTCGACGAGGACACCGAGATCGGTATCCACGCCCATCAGAATCTGTCGCTGTCGGTCGCCAATAGTGTCGTCGCCGTCGAGGAGGGCGTGACCCGCGTCGACGCCTCGCTGGCCGGGCTCGGCGCGGGGGCGGGCAATACACCGCTCGAGGCATTCGTCGCGGTCGCCGACCTGCAAGGCTGGAAGCACGGTGCGGAGCTGAACCGGCTCACCGATGCCGCCGACGATCTGATCCGACCGCTGATGGAGCGGCCGGTGCAGGTGGACCGGGAGACGTTGACCCTCGGCTATGCCGGGGTCTATTCGAGCTTCCTACGCCACGCCGAAAAGGCTTCCGCCACATACGGAATCGATGTGCGGACGCTGTTGACCGAGGCCGGACGCCGGGGTCTGGTCGGCGGGCAGGAAGACATGATCGTCGATATCGCACTCGATCTGACCGCTGTGGCGGGATGACGAGGGACTGCTGTCCTGAATTGGAAAGGTGAAGCTCTGTGAACAGTCCTCGGCCCGGGGCCCCGCTGGCGGTCAATCGTCGGCGCGCACTCGGTAGCGTTGTCGCTGGCACCTTCGGTGCGGCTACGATGACGTCGTTACCGAATGCCAAGGCGGCTCCGGCTCCGGTCCGCACCCAGCAGGCCGCGCCTTCGGGCACCTACCGGATCGATCTGCACGCGCACTTCCTGCCGCCGGATTACCGTGCCGCACTGCTGCAGCACGGCCACTTGACCATCGGCGGCTACCCGACGCCGGAGTGGTCGCCGGAGGCGGCGATGGCATTCATGGACTACTACGGCATCCAGGCGCAGGCATTGTCGGTATCGGATCCGGGTGTTTCGTTCCTCGCCGGTAAAGAGGCCAACGATATGGCCCGTTACTGCAATACCTATGCCGCCGGGCTGTTCCGATCGAATCCCACGCGGTTCGGTGCCTTCGCCGTACTGCCGATGCCCGACATCCCCGCCTCGATCACCGAGGCGATCTACGCGCTGGACGAGTTGCATCTCGACGGTGTGATCCTGCTGACGGCCTACAACGGCGTCTATCTCGGTGACCCGCGCTTCGAACCGCTGATGATCGCGCTGAACCAGCGCAACGCCTATGTCTTCGTGCATCCGGGCTCCATTCCCGACGATGCGAAACCGAAGCTGCCGCTGCCGGACTTCTTGGAGGCGTTCACCTTCGACACCACCCGCGCGGCCACCATGATGATGATGACCGGAATGACACAGCGCTACCCGAACATTCGTTTCCAACTCGCGCACGCGGGTGGCACGCTGCCGTTCCTGTCCCACCGGATCAGCGTGGCCTCGCAAACCGTGCTCGAGCAGCTGTGGCCGAAGGATCTGCCGAAACCGTCGGTGCTCGACATAAAGAACCAGATTTCGCGCTTCTACTACGACACCGCGCTCAGCGGTTCGGCGGCCGCGATGTGCAGCACGACCGCCGTGACGAGCCGCGACCACATCGTCTTCGGCTCCGATTGGCCCTTCAGCGCACTCACATTGCCGCAGAGTGGCTCCCACGATCCAGCCCCCGGCCTCAGCGATATCTTCGATGCCGACCAGCGCATGGAGGTCGAACACCACAATCCACTGCGGCAACTGCCGCGACTGGCCGCAGCGGTCAACGGCTGATCACAGCTGGGGCTGCGGCGGCAATTCGCTGGATACCAGCTTCTGTGCCGAGCGCTTGTTCATACCGAACATCCGCAGCACATGCAGGGTCATCTCGTCGGTGAGGGCGTCGGCGTCGGCCTCGGGCCGGGCGTCCAACAGTTGCAGTAGTCCAAGCAGCGCCCCGCCCGCGGCCATCAGCGCCATATCCGGGTCCATCGGATCGAACCGGCCCGCGTCCTGGGCGGCCATGATGTCGCGGCGGGCCCGCGGGCCCAGGCCCTCGTCGCGCAGCAGCACCGACGTGCCGGAATTCAGGATCACCCGCACGCCCTCCGGGATCTGGCGCTGCAGCCGCCCGGTCATCCGGAAGCTCACCGCGAATACCTCGGCGGGATCGTCGTACATGGCGACGATCTCGTCGCGCATCTCGCTGTAGATCTGCAGTACCGACCGCACGGCCTCGTCGAACAACTGCTCCTTGGACTGGAAGTGGTTGTAGAACGAGCCGAATCCGACATCGGCGGCATCGGTGATCTCCTGGATGCTGACCGCGGATCGCCCCTCCGACAGGAACTTCCGCGCCGCCCCGATCAGGGCGTTGCGCGTCCGCTCGCGCCGCCTGTCGATGCGGTTGCCCACCACACCTGTCACCATGTCCTCTTTCCTATTGATTCCGTTATCAGAATCGTATCTGATAAAAGAATCAGAGTCGATCGCGACTATGGTTTCGGGCGCTGACCCGGCCCGGATTCGGTTCCGGCTGAATGTAATTCTCGACGCGATGCCGGGCGCTTCTTAGTGTCCGTTGATGTGACCACCAGCGACCAGACCCAGGCCGACCCGAGCGCCGACTGGAGCTTCGAGACCAAGCAGATCCATGTCGGACAGGCGCCGGACGGCACGACCAATGCCCGCGCCCTGCCGATCTACCAGACCACTTCCTACACGTTCCGGGATACCGCGCACGCCGCGGCGCTGTTCGGTCTCGCCGAACCGGGCAATATCTACACCCGCATCATGAACCCGACCCAAGATGCCGTGGAACAGCGCATCGCGGCGTTGGAGGGCGGTGTCGCGGCGCTGCTGCTGGCCTCCGGACAGGCCGCGGAGACCTTCGCGATCTTGAATATCGCCGGTGCGGGCGATCACATCGTGTCCAGCCCGCGGCTCTACGGCGGCACCTACAACCTGTTCCGGTACTCGCTGCCGAAACTGGGCATCGAGGTCAGCTTCGTCGACGATCCGGATGATCTGGACCAGTGGCGCGCGGCGATCCGGCCGAATACCAAGGCGCTGTACGGCGAAACGATCTCCAACCCGCAGAACCACATCTTCGACATTCCCGGCATCGCCGAAATCGCCCATGCCGCAGGCGTTCCGCTGATCCTCGACAACACCGTCGCGACGCCGTATCTGATCCAGCCGCTCGCTCACGGCGCCGATATCGTGGTGCATTCGGCGACAAAGTATCTGGGCGGCCACGGTGCGGCCATCGCGGGCGTGATCGTCGACGGCGGTACCTTCGATTGGACCGGCGGCCGGTTCCCCGGCTTCACCACGCCGGACCCGAGCTACCACGGTGTGGTGTACGCCGACCTCGGCGCTCCCGCCTATGCCCTCAAGGCCAGGGTGCAACTGCTGCGCGATCTCGGCTCGGCCGTCTCGCCGTTCAACGCCTTCCTGATCAGCCAGGGTCTGGAGACGCTGAGTCTGCGGATCGAACGGCATGTGCAGAATGCGAAGGCGGTGGCGGACTTCCTCGCGGCCCGTCCTGAGGTGACCTCGGTGTCCTACGCCGGGCTGCCGTCCTCCCCGTGGTACGAGCGCGGCCGCACCCTCGCGCCCAAGGGTGTCGGCGCGGTGATCGGCTTCGAATTGGCGGGTGGGGTGGATGCGGGTAAGCGTTTCGTCGAGGCGCTGACGCTGCACAGCCACGTCGCCAATATCGGCGATGTGCGTTCCCTGGTGATCCATCCGGCCTCGACCACCCACTCCCAGTTGACTCCGGAAGAGCAGTTGGCGGCGGGTGTCACCCCGGGCCTGGTCCGTCTCGCGGTCGGCATCGAGGGAATCGACGATATCCTCGCCGATCTCCGCGGCGGATTCGCTGCCGCTCAGTAGTCGACGTGTCACCCACTGCCAGTCGTGCCGCCGGGGTCGCATTGCGCGGTCTCGGCCGCAGTTTCGGCGTCCATACCGTCCTGCGCGATATCGAATTGCAGATCGCGCCGGGTGAGGTGATCGCGCTGGTCGGTCCGTCCGGCAGTGGGAAGTCGACACTGCTGCGGGTCATCGCCGGGTTGGACGAGCCGACCGAGGGCGAAGTTCTGCTGGACGATCGGCCCATGCGTGGCATCGACCCGCGCTGCGCGGTGGTTTTCCAGGAACCGCGGTTGCTGCCGTGGCGCGACCTCGCGGGCAACGTCGCATTGGGCCTGCCACCGACCATCTCACGGGCCGAAGGCGAGGCCGAGGTGCGGCGCGGACTCGAGATCGTCGGCCTGGCCGGATTCGAGGGACATCGGTCGCGGCAGGTGTCCGGGGGCATGGCGCAGCGAACGGCATTGGCCCGTGCGCTGGTTCGCCATCCGGGCGTGCTGCTGCTGGACGAGCCGTTCGCGGCGCTGGATGCGCTGACCAGGCTGCGGATGCAGGACCTGCTCGACGAGGTACAGCGCACCGCGGGCATCACGGTCGTTCTCGTCACCCATGATGTGGACGAGGCGCTGCGCCTGGCCGATCGCGTTGTCGTACTCGAAACAGTCAGTGGCAAGACGGGTTTCACAATTGGTGCCGCCCTGGAGGTATCCGCCGACCGGCCTCGTGACGATACCGACCCGCGGTTGGCCGCACTGCGGCTCGACCTACTCGAACGACTCGGCGTTCCGCGCCGCGCCACCGTCAAGGAGACACTCTGATGAGACGACCGTCGATCGTCCTGGCAGCCGTCGCGGCGACGGTGGTGACGCTGCTTTCCGGTTGTGCCGAGGGCGAAAAGTCTGGTGCGGCGGGGCCGGATGAGGTGCGGCTGGACTACGCCTACTACAACCCGCTGAGCCTGGTCATCCGGGACCAGCACCTGCTGGAGAAGTCCGGCGCCAAGGTGACCTGGGTGTTCTCCGCGGGCAGCAATAAGGCCAATGAAAGCCTGCGCGCCAACGCGATCGATGTGAATTCGACCGCGGGTTCGGCGGCGCTGCTGGCGAAGGCCAATAGCACACCGCTGCAGAGTATTTCGGTATACAGCAAGCCGGAATGGACCGCGCTGGTCGTCGCGAAGGATTCCCCCATCACCTCGGTGGCCGAGTTGAAGGGTAAGAAGATCGCGGCGACGAAGGGGACCGACGCCTATTTCACACTGCTGCAAGCACTTCAGACGGCCGGTCTCACCGCCAAGGATGTGGAAGTGACCAACCTCCAGCACGCCGACGGCAAGACCGCGCTCGAACGCGGCGATGTCGACGCATGGGCGGGTCTGGATCCGTATATGGCGCAGACCCGTCAGGAGCAGGGTTCGCGATTGCTCTACCGCAACGCCAACTTCCAGACCTACGGCGTACTCAATGCCCGCACCGATTTCATCGCACAGCATCCGGACCGGGTCCAGGCTGTGGTCAATGCCTATGAGCAGGCCCGGGTTTGGGCGCTGGAACATCCGAACGAACTCGCGCAGCTGCTGGCAACCGAATCCAAGACCTCCCTCGATGTCGGCAGGGAAACGCTCGAGCGCACCGTGTTGAAGGTCGATCCGGTGCCCGGTGAGGCTCAGCGGGCGGTGCTCACCCCGGTCGTGCCGATTATCGTGTCCGACGGTGACGTGCGATCGAAGGAAGCCGCCGAGTCCGCGCTGGGCGCACTCTTCGAACCGAAATTCGCACAGCAGGCCCTTCGGTGACGGTGACCCAGACCGCGCCGTCGCGTGGTGCGCGCCGGATCCGTTGGGACCGGGTGGCGCTCGGACTGGTCGTGCCCCTGCTGCTGCTGTTGCTGTGGCAAGGGGTGACCTCGGCCGGACTGTATTCGTCGAGTCAGCTCGCGCCGCCCGCGGATGTGCTTGCCGCACTGCGGGAATTACTACAGCGCGACGAACTGTGGAGCCATCTGGCGATCAGCATCCAGCGGGTGCTGCTCGGCTTCGCCGGTGGGGCACTCATCGCCTTGGTGCTCGGCGCGGTGGTCGGGCTGTTCGATATCGCCCGCGCGCTGCTGGCGCCGACCGTCGGATTGTTCCGCACCGTGCCGTCGCTGGCGTGGGTGCCGCTGCTGCTGTTGTGGCTCGGCATCGGCGAGGAACCCAAGATCGTACTGGTGGCCATCGGTGCGTTCTTCCCGATCTATACGACGACGGCTTCGGCTCTGGCGCAGGTCGATCCGCACCTGACCGAACTCGGGCGGGCCTATGGACTGCGTCGGGCCGCGCTGTTGTTCTCGATCCAATTGCCCGCGGTGGCACCGGCGGTCGTCAACGGTCTGCGACTCGGGCTGGCCAACGGCTGGCTGTTCCTGGTCGCGGCCGAGCTGATCGCCTCGTCGAAGGGACTCGGATTCCTGCTGATCGACAGCCAGAACAGCGGCCGCACCGACATCATGCTGCTGGCCATTGTGCTGCTGGCCTTGCTCGGCAAGATCAGTGACACCGTATTCGCCATCGCGGAAACGAAATTGATCGACAGCCGGTTCTGAGAGTCAGACGTGCGCGCCGCGGATGCGGTCGACGATGGAAAGCGGGTCGGTCGGGGCGGCGTTGCCGCGCCACGCGACGTGTTGGTCGGGCCGGATCAGTACGAGGTCGCGCTGAGTGTCGCCGCAATGGTCACGGGCGCGGTGGTCAGCGCGATGTGGATGGTGCTCGAAGGGCATCAAGCCTGGCGCGATGCGGGCGCCGGTGCGGCCGAACTGGTGCTGTGCGCGTTGGGGATGCCGCGAGAGGAGGCGCGTCGGATAGTCGCCGCGCCACTGCCCGATCTTCCCGAACTCTGATCGGTTCCATTCGAGCTGATCGCAAACCTGTTCTGCGGGAGCGGAATACGGTTGTCTCGAGCAAATGAGCTCTGCACGACGTCGGGGGTTGAAAACAGTTACCGGAGTCAGCGGCGCGGTGAGCGTCTATGCGGCCGCGATCGATCCGCACGAAACGACGGTCGCATCCTCGATCGAGATCGCGAAGATCGCCGAGGCCAATAAGTTCGACGCACTGTTCGCCGCCGACCTGCTGAGTTTCGGCGCACAGGGAGCGATCGGCGCGCAGGAGCCGCTGATCTTCCTGTCCGCATTGAGCGCGGTGACCTCGCACGTCGGCTTGATCGCCACCGTCACCAGCACCTTCCACCACCCCTACAATCTCGCCCGGCTGTTCGGAACGCTCGACCATGTGAGCAACGGCCGCGCCGCTTGGAATGTCGTCACATCCTCGGTGGGTGAGGAGAACTACGGCGATCAGGATCTGCCGAGCCCGGAGCAGCGGTATGCGCGGGCGACCGAATCACTCGAGGTCGTCAACGCGCTGTTCGACAGCTGGAAACCGGGCGCGCTGACCCCCGACGGAAACGGCGGCGCGGTCCTGGACGCGACGAAGGTGCGCCCGATCGAGTATGCGGGGCAATACTTCACGGTGCGGGGTCCGCTCAATATCCCGCCGTTGCCGCAGGGCCGCCCGGTCCAATTCCAGGCCGGTCAATCGGCGGGCGGAATCGAGCTCGGCGCGCGGTTCGCCGAGGTGGTCTTCACCTCGTTACCGACGCTCGAAGATGCGGTGACCTATACCAAGACGATTCGCGCCCGCGCGACGGAACTCGGTCGCGCACAAGGCTTGCCGCTGATCATGAGTTCGTTCCATGCGACTTACGGAGCGACGGAGGCGCAGGCGCGCCGGTTGGTCCGCGAGGCGGCCGAAGCGACCGACTTCGATGCGGGCCGAATCCAATTGGCCGATATGTTCGGCGGCGGTATCGATCTTTCGGAACTGCCGCTGGATCGGCCGATCCCGGAAACGATACTGCCGGAACTGAATTCGGTGAATCGACGGCGCGGGCGGGTGGAGATCTTCACCAAGCTGGCGGTATCGGGTCGCACGCTGCGTGAGCTGATCGTCGCGGCGAAGGATACCGGGCACTGGGCGGCAGCCGGGACGCCGGAACAATTGGCTGATGCTGTCGAAGAACGTTATCGTGCCGGGGTTCTCGACGTCATTTCTTTGGGCGGTCTGGCCGATGCCCGAACTCGGGACTTTGTCACCAATGGACTGCTGCCCGAATTGCGCCGCCGAGGAATCGTCGGAAACGACTATGTCGGTGGCACTTTCCGCGAGAACCTGGAACTCCCCCCGCTACCCGAGCGCATGGACTGATTTCGGCGGCTAGTGCCCCGTCCAGATAGGTTGCCGCACCATCCGGTCCGGCTCGCTCGCCGAGCGCAGTCGAAACGCGGCATGACACGCCCAGCGGCACCGCCATCTGACTGCGCTCGACGGACCTCGATTACCTCAGAAGCTAGCTGGACGCGGCACTAGTTCGGCGTCGATGCGGAGCCGCTGGCCGATGGTGCCTGCACGAGCGTCAATAACGAACGCTTGCGCAGGGTGAATCCCAGCGTTTCGTACAGACTGATCGCCGTCGCATTGTGGGCGACGGCGTGCAGGAACGGTGTCTCGCCGCGCGCACGGATCCTCGCGCCGACCGCACGGGTCAGCCGAGAGGCGAAGCCGCGGCCGCGGAATTCGGCATCGGTGCATACGGCGCTGATCTCGGTCCAGCCCGGCGGGTGCAGGCGCTCGCCCGCCATTGCCACCAGCCTGCCGTTCGCCCGAATCCCCAGGTAGGTGCCCATTTCTATGGTCCGGGGCACATACGGGCCCGGCTCGGTGCGGGCGATCAGCTCCAGAATCTCCGGCACATCGGCGGCGGTGAGTACCTCGAGTTCCGGATCGTGGGCGACGCGTAGCGCGGTGCCGTCCATTTGCACCGAACCGAATTCGTTCAGCACGGTCCAGTCGTCCGGTGGCACATGGCCGTAGCCGCGCAGTGCGGTGCTGCCGCCCGGTCCGAGCAGGGTGGCCAGATCGGCCCAATCCTGTTCGTCCAGTACCGGTGGATGACCGATGAACCTGGCGACCTCCGGGTCGTAGCGGCCGATGCGGCCCACCCAGCTGGCGAAGCGGCGGTGCTCGCCGCGCAGCGATGCCCGCACCGGATCGTCGAGCGGGTGTAGTGGGGTATTGATGTCGATGGTCGACTCGGTGGTCATCGCGCATTCCTCCGCAACAGGGTCCGACCGGAGAACGTTAGCGAGGCGCACAAGTGTCGGCACCGGTTGTGCTCAGCGGAATTTCTATCCGGTGGCAGTCGCGTCGCAGCGTATTTCCCCGCGCTCGAGCTGATCTCAATCGTTGACACCACCAGGTCGATCCCGCCACGAATATCGCCTGGCCACGCCATATGAGGTCGACGAGGAATCAGACCCGGCAGCAGAGCGTCCGGCCGGGGTCGTCTACGTCCGGCGCATCAGCGATTGCGCGCGTTGGGAGGACATGACATTCGCGCATGCACAGGAACGGGAGACGATGGCACCGAAACAACTACATCTCGGCGTCGCGCTCGATGGAGCGGGCTGGCATCCGGCCGCGTGGCGGGAGCCGAACTCCCGACCCGCCGAGCTGTTCAGCCCCGGCTACTGGAGGGATCTGGTCGCCACCGCGGAGCGCGGACTGCTCGATTTCGTCAGCATCGAGGACACACTGCGGGTTCCGGGCACACCGCACGAGCCGTCCGATGACGCGGTCGACCAGGTCCGGGCCCGGATCGACGCCAATCTGATCGCCGCGCGGGTCGCGCCGGTCACCCGGCACATCGGGCTCATTCCGACCGTGACGGTCACCCATACCGAACCGTTCCACGTTTCCAAATCGATCGCCACCCTCGACTACACCTCGCGTGGCCGGGCTGGCTGGCAGGTGCGGGCATCCAGCAGCGCAGAGGAGGCCGCGCATTTCGGCCGTCGCGAAATGCATGAACCAACCGCCGCCGATATCGCGGAAGCTGTCCTCGGCGCTGCCCGCGAAAATTCCGGCATCCGAGGCGACCTTCAACGAGCCCTATGAGCTGGCCCGCCAGCTCGCGAGGATTGTGTGCATGAGTGCAGATAGTTACCGTCGGACAACCAACACCATCAACAAGGTCATCGTCGGGCTACAGCGGATAGGCATCGCCTTCGGCCCGATGCAACTGCTCACGGTCGCGGGGCGACGCAGCGGGCAGTTGCGCACCTTCCCGATCGCGGTGAACCAGCTCGACAGCGGACGCTTCATCTTCCAGGCATTCCCGAAGGCGGCGTGGGTCGCGAATGCCCGTGCGGCAGACATCGTTACGCTGACGCGCGGCCGAAAGTCGTCGACGGCGCGCCTGGTCGAGGTGCCTGTCGACGAGCGCCCGCCGCTGCTGCACGAATTGGTGGCGACGAGTCCGAAGAGCGTCGGCCAGCGTTTCGTCACCACCGGACTGGCCGATGCCGCCACGCCGGATGGCGTGGCCGCATCGGCGCATCGAATCGCGATCTTCCGCGTCGTTCCCGCCTGAGGGGGCCAATCCACACCTCGGTGAGCTGGATCTGCCCCTCGCCTACGTATGATACGAAAACCGTATAAACGTAGGCGAGGTGGCGGACAATGAGTTCAGCAGCAGGTCGGACATCGACGCGCAGCCGTCGGCGATTGACGGCCGACGTGCGGGAAGCATTGCGTGACTTGAATATTCAGCTTTCGCTGCTCAATAGACGGTTCGGTGGCCGGGTCGAACTCAAGGACGTCGACTGGACCTGCCTCGACCTGATCAACCGTCACGGCCCCATGTCCCCGACGGCGTTGGCGCGTCGCGCCGGATTACACCCCGCGACCATGACCGGAATCCTTGATCGCCTGCAGAAGGGCGGATGGATCGTCCGCGAACGTGACCCGGACTCCACAGATCGTCGCGCGGTCACCTTGCATGCGGTGCGCGAACGGAATTCCGAACTGTTCGAGCTGTTCTCCGGCATGAACAACCGCATGGACGAGCTCTGTTCCCGCTACTCCGAAGCCGAACTCGAGGTGATCGCCGACTTCCTGCAGCGAACCGGCGTAGCGGGCCAAGAGGCCGCCCAGGAGTTGGCGCAAGGCTGAGGATCAGCTGCCTCGGTGCTCCGGTCGATCTAGTCCGAGCTGTGCGCAAGCCAGCAGGGCGACCTCGATTTCGAGCCGGTTCTCGGTTACCGGGTGACCGAGGATTTCCTCGGCTTTGCGGACTCGGTAGTGGACGGTGTTCTTGTGCACGTGCATGCGGGTGGCGGCATCGGTGAAGCTGCCGCGGGCATCGAGAAAGATCTGCACCGTCTCCCGCAGCCGGGCGGTCGCTTCATCGTCGCGCATGAGGTCGCCGAGCACGCGCTCTGCGAAGGCACGGACATCGGCGAGATGGTCGACCAACAAGCTGGCCAAGGCAATTCGGGAATGCAGGGTGAGCTGACGGTCGAGGTGGGTGGTCGCGATGGCGACGCCGCGGGCGCGCTGTGCGTCGCGAAAGGTGCGACGGAATCCGTCGAGCCCGGTGCCGGGTTCCCCGACTGCCAAATGCAGGGTCGGTCGCGTGCGCAGCTCGTGGTCGAGCCGGTCGGCATCGAGGGCGGGCTTGCCGGTGGAGGAGATCCAGGCCCAGCAGTTCTGTTCGTCGACGGTGATCGTCAGTGCGGTCTTTCCGGTGGCCGCGGATAGCATCGCCACGCCCGCGCGCAGCAGACCGGCCGGGTCGGGGGAGCCCGGTGGTATCCAGATGACGGCGGCCAGGTGCCAGCCGCGCAGTGAGGTCGCCAGCATCTGTTCGGCTGATGCCAGATCCAGTTCGTCGGTATCGAGTACGGCGCGGATCTGTGCGGCGCGCGTGGCGTCGGAGCGGGTATCCCAGCGGCGGCGTTCGTTTTCGTAGATGTCGATGATGCCCTCGATGACCTGGTCGATGTAGCTGTTGACCAGCAGGGCGATCCGGCTCATGGTCGCCAGTGCCTCGTCGGCGGACCGATCCAATGCGCGCAGGATCGTCATGGCCTGCTGTAGGAACATGTGTTCGCCGAGGCGGTAGGCGCGCAGGAGTCCTTCCAGGGACAGATCGTGCTGGGCGAATCGGCGAGCGTATTCGGCGGCGGCCGGTGGCACGGTGATGTCGTCGATGGAGATGCTCAGAGCCAGCATGTCGATAATGGCGACCAGATTGGACGAGGTGCTCGCGACCATCAGCCGCCGCACCTCGCTGTCGTGCCGGAATTCCGGGATGACCTCGACGAACATCGAGGTCATCTCGACGGTCAGCCGCTCGAGATCGGCTTTGATACTTCCCGCGACCTCGCGCACGATCGGGTCCACGCCGACACTCATAGCCGGACAGTAACCGACAGCCTGGTCGGGTTCGGCCGTATTCGGAAACCCTTTGTGCCCGCAGTACAAAGCCGCCGGTGAATTCTGGGATACCGGCCCGTAGTCGGGGGTCGGCCGGGTGCCTACCGTTGAATGTAATACCGATCACACCCGATGGTGAGGAAATCGTGCACCACATCGCCGAATTACCCGATATCAGAGCCGAACGGAATCCGGCCGGTCCATGTATCGCGGATGATCGTGAGCAGTTGGATAATCAGGACTTCGCGGCTCGTGTTCGCGCGGCCGCCGCCGTTTTGTACGGGCATGGAATTCGTCCCGGGGATGTCGTGGCGGTGGCGCTGTCGAATCGAATGGAATTGGTGATAATTCTGTTCGCCGCGTGGCGTCTCGGTGCCGCGGTCACGCCGGTGAATCCGGACCTGACGTTCGACGAAGCGCGTTATCAAATCGAGGATGCCGCGGCGAAGGTGGTGATCACCGAGGGTGGGCGCGGCATCGGGACGCTGGATGTGGCCGAGGTGGCGGGTCGGTCGGCGAATACGGACGCCATGGTGGATTCAGCTGTCGGAGATGGTCTGGCGCTGCTCATCTATACGAGCGGTACGACCGGGCGGCCCAAGGGCGTCATGCTCGATCACGGCAATATCGCCGCGATGTGCGGCATGATCATCGACGCGCTGAGCCTGGACGAGACCGATCACAGTCTGCTGATCCTGCCGCTGTTCCACGTCAACGGGATCGTGGTGAGCGTGCTGTCGCCGCTGCTGGCGGGTGGTCGCGCGAGCATCGCCGGGCGGTTCTCCGCATCGACATTCTTCGATGTCGTCGCGCGGGTCCGGCCGACCTATTTCTCCGCGGTGCCCGCGATCTACGCGATGCTGGTGGCCCAGCCGGAACAGCCGCGCCCGGACACCTCGTCGATGCGCCGGGTGATCTGCGGTGCGGCGCCGATGCCCGCCGAATTGATCGCACGGTTCGAAACCCGGTTCGGTGTGCCGATCGTCGAGGGCTACGGACTGTCGGAGGGCACGTGCGCCTCGACGCTGAATCCGCCTGCGGGGCAACGGAAGCCGGGCACGGTCGGAATTCCGCTGCCCGGGCAGACCGTAGCGATCATGGATCCCGACGGCAACCTGCTCGCGGATGGATCGCCCGGCGAGGTCGTGGTGCGCGGGCCGAATGTCATGCGCGGCTATCTCGGCCAGCCGGATTCGACCGCGCGCACCATCGTCGACGGCTGGCTGCACACCGGGGACGTGGGCCGGTTCGATGCCGACGGCTACCTGGTGCTGGTGGACCGGATCAAGGACATGATCATCCGCGGTGGCGAGAACATCTATCCCAAGGAGATCGAGAATGTCCTGCATGCCCACCCGGGCGTATTGGAAGCGGCGGTGGTCGGTGCGCCCGATCCGGTCCTCGGCGAGGTTCCGGTCGCCCATATCGTGCCGCTGCCCGGTTCGGTGGTCACCGAGACCGAGCTGATCGAGCACTGTCTGCGGTCGCTGGCCCGCATCAAGGCGCCGGTATCGATCTTCCTCGCCGACGGACTGCCCAGAAATCCCGTCGGAAAAATCGATAAACGAAAACTCCGTGCACTCGCGGCGAGTGCATAGCGGATTATCCGCCCGGCCACACGATCCGTAATCACCGGTATTTCGGACGCGGCCGGTGCCTGCCCGAAATCCCTGCCATTGAAAGGTTCGAACAATGGGATTCAAAGAGGCGGACTTCCCGCCCGTCGATCCGGAGATATTTCTCGACAAACCGCTCATGGAGCGCATGAGAGCACTGGCCCTGCACTGGGTGGAATACGGATTCGGAACGCCGAAAATGATCCACACCATCTATATGGTCAAGGTGCTGATCCTCTACATTCTGGGCGGCACCGCGCTGGTCACCTGGACATCCGGCGTCGGCCCGTTCTGGGATGTGGCGCATTGGTGGAACCAGCCGATCGTGTATCAGAAGCTGATCCTGTGGACGGTGCTGCTCGAGGCGATCGGCATCGCCGGATCGTGGGGACCGATCGCGGGCAAATTCAAGCCGATGATCGGCGGCATCCTGTTCTATGCCCGGCGCGGCGCGATCCGGCTGCGGCCGTGGCGGCGGGTGCCCTTCACCGATGGCGATCGCCGCACCGGTGTGGATGTGCTGCTGTATCTGGCATTCCTGGCCAGTCTGCTGGTGCCGATCCTGCTGCCGGGAGTGCCGAGTTCTTCGCTGAGCGACGCGGTGCCCGACAACACCACCGGTCTGGTGCAGCCGACGCTGCTGATCGCGCCGATTGCGCTGTACATACTGTGCGGATTGCGGGACAAGACGATCTTCCTCACCGCCCGTGGTGAGCAGTACCTGCCCGCGCTGGTGTTCTTCGCGGTATTGCCGTTCGTCGACATGATCATCGCCGCGAAACTGCTGATCTGCGTGGTGTGGATCGGAGCGGGGATCTCGAAGTACGGCTACCACTTCAGCAATGTCGTATCGGCGATGACCTCGAATGGTCCCTGTGTAGCGTTCAAGAGCGTCAAGCGGCGGTACTACCGCGACTTCCCGCGCGATATCCGGCCCTCCAAGCTGGCCTCGCTCACCGCGCATGTCGGCGGTTCGGCCGTCGAGATCGCCACGCCGCTCGTGCTGCTGTTCGCCACCAACCGGTGGATCATCCTGGCGGCGGTGGTGCTCATGGTGGTGTTCCACCTGACGATCATTTCGATGTTCGCGCTGGCGGTTCCGCAGGAGTGGAATGTCATCTTCGCTTACCTGACGGTGTTCCTCTTCCTTGGCTTCCCCGCCGGGGACGGCTATGCCGTCACCGACATGTCCTCGCCATGGTTGACCGTCGCGATCGTCGCGGTTCTGGTCTTCTTCCCGATTCTGGGCAACCTGCGTCCGGATCTGGTGTCGTTCCTGCCGTCGATGCGCCAGTAC
>NZ_BDBY01000102.1 GCF_001613225.1 Nocardia pseudovaccinii NBRC 100343 | reverse complement strand
CCATGGGCTATCCGCCCGCGGTCGCCGAGATCACCATGCAGCAGACCATCGCGTGGCGGTCCATGCACAGTCAGGGCCGCGGACTATTCTCCCTGCTGCTGAAGAACATCCACGAGATCGACCGCTGGACGGTGCGCGAGGCGGAGTTCGGCTGCAATTCGCTGATCGGCTTCAACTTCGGCGATGGCCATTTGCACAATCTGGACCTGATCAACGCCGTACAAGCGAGGATTGGATTCGAACCCGGCGAATGGATCATCGTCTGGGTCGAATCTCAGCCGATCCATCGGGGAACCCAGGAGTATCAGGTGATCGATGCCGCGCTCGGCGTCATCGAACGCGGCACCTGGCGGGTCCGCGACGCGGTGGCCGCCCAGCCGTGGCTGCCGGACGGTCCGATTCCGTTGCAGGTCACCTGGCGGCGCGACGAGGCGTTCCGCGCCTTGTCCGGCAGGGCCGAACCGGAGTCGGAGATGGTGTTGTAGTGCCTGTGCCCCAGTAGTTTTCAGGAAGGACATCCGATGAAGACCGCCATCGTCGTCGGCAGCGGACCGAATGGCCTGGCCGCCGCGATCACCCTCGCACGAGCCGGTGTCGAAGTGACCGTGCTGGAGGCGGCCGACGAGATCGGCGGTGGGACCCGTTCGAGCGAGGCGATTGTGCCCGGACTCGTGCACGATCACTGCTCGGCCATCCATCCGATGGCGGTCGGATCGCCGTTTCTGGGCGGTCTGGATCTCGAGCGCTACGGGCTGCGGTGGGCGTGGCCGGAGATCGACTGCGCCCACCCGCTCGACGACGGGACCGCCGGGGTGCTGTATCGCTCGGTCGCCGAGACCGCCGCCGGTCTCGGTACCGATGGCCGGGCCTGGCGGCTGTTGTTCGACCGGCCGGTCGCCGCCTACGACCGGTTCGGCGCGGACATCATGCGCCCGCTGCTGCGGCTGCCCCGGCATCCGATCAGCCTGGCCCGCTTCGGAATTCCCGCGCTGGCACCGGCATCGCTACTGGCGGAGATCTTCCGCACCGAGCAGGCCCGGGCATTGTTCGGTGGCGTCGCCGCGCACGTGTTCCACCCGCTGCACCGACCACTGAGCGCCAGCGTCGGGTTGGGCATCCTCACCGCGGGGCATCGCCACGGCTGGGCGGTCGCCGTCGGCGGCTCACAGCGCATCACTGACGCGATGGCCGCACTGCTGCTCGACCTCGGCGGGAAGATCGAAACCGGTGCGCACGTGCGGTCGCCGTGGCAGTTGCCGCCCACCGACATCACCATGTGGGATCTGGCGCCGACCGCGGTCGGCGAAATCCTCGGTGACCGGCTTCCGTCACGAATTGCCAAGGCATATCGGCGATTCCGCTACGGGCCAGCCGCCTTCAAGGTCGACTTCGCGGTCGAGGGCGGGGTTCCCTGGATCGCCGAATCCGCCCGCCGGGCCGGAACCGTCCACCTCGGCGGCGGTTTCGCCGAAATCGCGGCCGCCGAACGTGAAATCCATGCCGGGCGCATGCCCGAGCGACCGTTCGTCCTGGTCGGGCAGCAATACCTCGCCGACCCCCAGCGTTCGGTCGGCGCCGTGCACCCGGTGTGGACCTATGCCCATGTTCCGTATGGCTTCACCGGCGACGCCACCGAAGCGATCAGCGCCAGGATCGAAGCCCTCGCCCCCGGCTTCCGTGACCGCATCGTCGGCACCATTACTCGCACCGCTCCCGGTTTCGCCGAGTACAACCCCAACTACGTCGGCGGCAACATCATGACCGGCGCCAAAGACATTCCCCAACTCGTCTTCGGCCCGCGAAAAACCCTGCAGCCCTACGACATCGGCCTCCCCGGCCACTACCTGTGCTCCGCCGCCACCCCACCCGGCCCCGGCGCTCACGGCATGTGTGGGGCCAACGCCGCTGCCCGCGCCCTGCGGCTACTGCATCACTGAACAGCGCCAGACCTGAGTGGGCACGTCACATTTCTCGCCGGGCGGTGCGGCACGATCGTAGGCGGCGATGATGGCCGAGGTGTCGGCGATGAAGAAACTCACTGCCGATAGGCGTCGTCGAGCAACGCCGCACTGTCGGCAGCGAAGTTCGGATCACCTGAGTCGAACGATGGCCACGGCCGACTCCGTTGGACCTTGTGCGCCCGGAGCAATACCAGTTCGATCCCCTCGCGGGTGAGATCGGCTTCCGATCGCCCCGACTCCGATGCTGCTTCCTCGAGGCGGGCGGCCTGATCAGGTGCGAGATACACGCTGGTCTTGGTCTTCATAAAACATAGGTACTACGTAGGGTAGGTGGCGATCCAGAGGTTCAACTCGCTTAATCAGAAGTTGAACTCGACGTCAGAATCGAATACGGTGTCGACTTACAAAGCCGCGGTAGACGAGGTGACCCATGGACGCACGCAATCTGCTGGACGAGTGGCTGGGGCTGGGGAGTCGCCAGGTCGGGACCAATGAGATCGAGTTGCGGGTCGTCGAGCATGGGGACGGTCCCGTTGTGGTGTTCTGCCATGGGTTTCCCGAGCTCGGATTCTCATGGCGGCATCAGGTTTTCGCGCTCGCCGAGGCGGGTTTCCGGACGTTGACACCGGATATGCGCGGATACGGAGGCAGTTCTCGGCCGAGTCGGATCGAGGACTACGACATGGCCGCGCTGTGCGGTGATCTCGTCGGTTTGCTCGATGAGGCCGGTGTCGAGGATGCGATCTTCGTCGGTCACGACTGGGGTGCCTCGGTGGTGTGGCAGTTGGCCCTTCGACATCCGGATCGGGTGCGGGCTGTCGCGGGACTGAGTGTTCCGGCCACGCCGCGGTCGGTCGTGGCGCCGTTGCCGATTCTGCGGTCCAGGC
>NZ_BDBY01000101.1 GCF_001613225.1 Nocardia pseudovaccinii NBRC 100343 | reverse complement strand
CTGGCTGAGTGAGGACGAACTCGGCTACTACATAGAGACTTTCACGGCCACCGGGTTCACCGGTGGACTGAACTACTACCGCAACCTCGACCGCAACTGGGAACACAGCGCGCACTTGGCCGATGCGAAGATCCACCAGCCCGCGCTGTTCATCGCCGGATCGGAGGATGCCGTCATCCGGTTCACCCCGACCACCAAGATGGCTCACATACTGTCCGACCTGCGGGCGACCGTTGTCCTGGACGGGGCAGGACACTGGATTCAGCAGGAACGCGCGGACGAAGTCAGCGCCGCACTCATCGACTTCGCCCGCAGCGTCGGCTGAAGACCTACCCGACCACCTGCCGATAGCGTGCGGACAGCATCTGCGGGAATCCGAGGTCACCTTCGATAACCCGGATCGCCAACGGCGCGGCGAGCGCACGCAGACGCACACACCCGGTTTCGCCGATCGCTTCGTACGGAAAGACCGAGAGTTCGTCCGTCCTGCTCTCGATCGCGCCACGCCGCTCGGAGCCGTGCTCGCTCAGCGCGACAGAATCGTCGGCCATCCAACCCCGCTCACGAAGCCGCCGCACACCCTCGGCCCAGTCCAGTTCGCTCCAGGATCGGCTGGCGCGCAACACTTCCGGCGATATCTCGCCGGTCGCACTGTGGGTGATCAATGCCTCGATACCGTCGAGCCCCTCTGTCAGCAGCAGGGCGACGTGTCCGTCGCCGCGGTACTCCCGCAACAGTGTCTGCGCATGCCACAGCACCAGATGTGGTTCATCGGGCCACGGCAGCGCCGCATGCGCCGCGAACAATGGACGGCCCTGCGGGCGTTCGCAGGCATGTTCGGCGGCTTGCCGGGCGAGCGCGGCGGCTTCGCTCACCTCGGGGCCATAGATGTCATCGCCCCATGCCTGCCGAAGCGACCGATCGACGGCACGCATACGAGCTCGGAAAATTTCTGCGGGAGAGGCGATTTCCCATGCGGCAGGGATGACGGCCCGCACCGCGTCCGGATTGAAATTGAAGAACGTAGCGATGGTGACTTCGGCAGGCACCGGCCCGAATGCCGCGGACCGGGACGCGAAGTACATCATGCGCGGATCCGTAATGCCCAACTCGCGGTAGGCATCCGGGCCGTGCGGGGTGAAGTAGATCACCCCGTGTATCGGCTCGAGCGCCCGGAACGTCAGATGGGCACTACGCGGGGAGACGGTAGTCAATGGCGTTGCTCCGGTTATTTATTCGATCACTTCTCGAAGTACCGGCGCGGATTGCGCACCAGAATCGCGTCGATATCGTCGTCGGTGAGTCCCCGCGCCGTCAGCGCCGGAATCACATCCTCACTGATGTGCCGGTAGTTCCACCGCGGCGCCACCTGCGCTTTGGCCTCCGGATCGAACCAGTCGATGTGGCACGCCGCGTCATGCGCGATAACGACCTTGTCCAGGTAGCCACGTCGCACCAGTTCGACGATGGTGTCGATCCGATCCTCGAACGGCAGCAGGACGTCGAGACCGAATCGATCCATGCCGAGCAGCGATCCCGCGTCGGCGAGTTCGGTGAGGTAATCGATATCGGTGGTATCTCCGGAGTGCCCGATCACCACGCGGCTCAGATCCGCGCCTTCCTCGGCCAGTACCCGCTGCGCCACCAGTCCGGATCGGGTGTGCGGGTTGGTGTGTACGGTGATCGGCGCACCCGTTTGCGCCGATGCCTGCCCGACCGCGCGCATGACGCGTTCGACGCCGGGCGTCAGTCCGGGTTCCTCGATGGCGCACTTGAGGAATCCGGCGCGCACACCGGTATCGGCGATGCCCTCGGTGAGGTCCTTGACGAACATTTCCACCATCGGCTCCGGCCGGTCGAACAGCAAACCCGGACCGGTGTAATGGAATTGGAAGGGCACATCGTTGTAGGTGTAGATGCCGGTGGCGACGATGATCCGCAAATCCGTTCTGGCCGCGATCTTCTGGATGCGCGGCAGATAGCGGCCGAGCCCGAGCACGGTCGGATCGAGGATGGTGTCGACGCCGAGGGTTTTCAACTCGTCGAGTTGCCTTACGGCATCGTCGACGCGGGCGTCCTCGTCCCAGTCGGCATAGTTCTGCCGGAATTCCTCGCCGAGTACGAAGACGTGCTCGTGCACAAGGACGCGCCCGAGTTCGGCAGAATCGACGGTTCCGGTGGCGGTGGGAATTTCGGTCAACGGGCTGCCTTGTCTGTGAAGAGATTCGGGTCGAGAGCGCGTTTGAGGATCTTGCCGGTGGCGCCCTTGGGTAGCTGGTCGGTGAACGCGAAGCGGTGCGGCACCTTGTACGCCGACAGCCGCTCCTTGGCCCAGGACCGCAGATCCGCCGGATCGAGTTCGACCCCGGGTGTGGCGGCGACGACCGCGCCGACCTCCTCGCCGTAGTGGTCGTCCGTAATGCCGATCACCGCGACTTCGACGATGTCGGGATGCTCGTACAGCACTTCCTCGACCTCGCGCGGATAGACGTTGTATCCGCCGCGAATGATGAGATCCTTTGCGCGGTCGACGATATAGACATAGCCGTCGGCGTCGACGCGGCCCAGATCGCCGCTCTTCAACCAGCCGTCGGACAAATCGGCGGCGGTCGCCCCCGGCCGGTTCCAGTACCCCTTCATGATGCTGGGGCCGCGCAGGAAGATCTCGCCGACGGTGTCTGCGGGCAGTATCTTGCCGTCGGGATCGCGAACCTCGATCGACGTCCCGGGCAGCGCAGCGCCGACCGAGCCCACCCGCTGTTCGCGATTCAGCGGGTTGTAGGTGGCCGCGCCGGTGGATTCGGTGAGTCCGTAACCCTCGAGAATGGTGCAGCCGAAGCGATCCGAGAAGGCGCGGATCACCTCACCGGGCAGTGACGCCCCGCCGGATGCCGCCAGCCGCAGGCTCGCGAAATCTGCCGCACCGTAGTCACCGGCCGCGTGCAGCATGGCATTCCACATGGTCGGCACACCGGCCACGTGGGTGAGCTGCCGATCGCGGATCATCGCGATCATGGCCCGCGGTTCGAAGGGCGTCACCATGGCGAAGGACGCGCCCGCGTGCAGCGCGGTGAGCAGGCACACCGCCTGCCCGTAGACATGGAACAGCGGCAGTCCGGTGCCGAACCGATCGTCCGGGCCGAGTTGCAGCTGATCGGTGAAGATTCGAGCGGTCTCGGTCAGATTGGCGACGGTGAGTTCGACGCCCTTCGGTTTGCCGGTGGTTCCGGAGGTGTAGAGCAGCACCGCGGTGTCGTCGGCGCGTCGGCGCACCGGTGCGGCCACGGGCTCTGCCGGTTCGGCATGTGCGCCCGGCGTGAGCGCGAGCAATGGCAGATTTCGTTCGGTGGCCGCCTCCCGTGCTGCCTCCTGCGCGCCGTGCCAGGCGATGACGATCCGCGCGCCGGAGTCGTCGAGCACGTACCCGATTTCGGGCGCCGTGGCCATGGTGTTCATGGTGATGGCGATGGCGCCGATGAGCTGCGCGCCCAGATATGCGACGACGAATTCAGCGACGGTGGGCGCCACCAGCAGCACCCGGTCGCCCGTGGCGATACCGGATTCGCGCAGCAGGCCGCCGTAAGCCGCACTGCGCCCGGCCAATTCGCCGTAGGTGAGCTGTGTGTCCGCGGCGAGCAGCGCGATGGCTTCGGGGCGTTCGGCGGCGTGCTGCCAGCACCGGTCGGCGACATTGGTCGGCTGATCCGATGCGGTCGGGGAAGCCGGATTCGCGGGCATGGCTTGCTCCAGTTTCATGAGTGGGCGAGAACTGATGTGACCCAGGCCACGTCGGTGGGTCGGACGCTACTTGAATTTGGCGTCATGTTCAATAGATGTTGTGCCGATACAAGTTGCCCAGCGGCGTCGTGGGGTCGCGGGAGCGGCGGGCGCTGTTACGATCCACCACGTCAGCGAGCCGGACGACAGCGAGTGAGGCAGTGAACGCTCAGGAAGCCACCGAGGACCAGCCCGGTCGGGTGCCCCCGCGGAGCAAGCGTGGCATGCGCACCAGGTCCGCTCTGGTGACCGCGGCGCGCGAGGTGTTCGAACGCGACGGTTTCCTCGACGCCAGGATCAGTGATATCTCCAAGGCCGCCGGGGTCGCCTCCGGGTCGTTCTACACCTACTTCGACAGCAAGGAAGAGATCTTCGCCGCGGTCGTCGAGCAGGTGCGCGAGGAAATGCTGCACCCGCACATCCGGGAGCGGGTCGGCATCGACGACCCGCGTGAGTTGATCGCCGCCGCCAATCGTGACTATCTGCAGTCGTATCGGCGTAATGCGCGGCTGATGGCCGTGCTCGAGCAGGTGTCGAAGATCGATGAGAAGTTCCGGGTGCTGCGCTTCGAGCGCGCCCTGGCCTTCGTCGAGCGCAATGCCGAGATGATCCGGAATCTGCAGGATCGTGGCCTGGTGGACGCCGAGTTGGATGCCGAGGTCACCTCGCTCGCGCTGTCGAGCATGGTGAGCCGCATGGCGTACTTCGTATTCGTGGAGGGGCGGAAGGTGTCCTTCGAGAAGTTGGTGAAAACGCTGAATCAGTTGTGGTTCAACGCTCTTCAGCTGAAAGAAGCTGACTGACCGAGCGTCGGCCACGCGGTCGGCAGGTGTGCACCGATCATTCGTGTGACCCGTATCACGTGACGTGCGACCTCACTTGAACTTGACGTCGGAATCAAGTTCAGTGAGTCTGGGTCACGCCAGTTCGAGCATCAGGAGAGGCTTACGTAATGGGTCGTTTCGACGGAAAGACGGCGATTGTCACCGGAGCCAGCCGCGGTATCGGGCTGGCCATCGCGCAGCGGCTGGTGGCCGACGGTGCGCGGGTCTGTGTGACCGCCCGCAAAAAGGACGCGCTGGACGCGGTGATCGCCGAACTCGGCGGACCCGAGCACGCCATCGCCGTCGCGGGACGAGCCGACGACGTCGAACATCAGACCGAGGCCATCGAGCGCACGCTGCAGACCTTCGGTTCGGTCGACTTCCTGGTCAACAATGCCGGTATCAACCCGGTGTACGGTCCGATGGTCGAACTCGACCTGGCTGCGGCCCGTAAAGTCTTCGAGGTGAACTGCCTGGCGGCGATCTCCTGGGTGCAGCAGGCGCATAAGGCATGGCTGGGCGAGCACGGCGGCTCGGTGGTCAATGTCGCGTCGGTGGCCGGGATCAAGCCTGCGCCCGGCATCGGGTTCTATGGGGCAACCAAGGCGATGCTGGTGCACATCACCCAGGAGTTGGCGGTCGAACTCGGCCCGTCGATCCGGGTGAACGCGATCGCGCCCGCCGTGGTCAAGACCCAATTCGCCACCGCGCTCTACGACGGCCGCGAGGAGCAGGTCGCCTCGGCCTATCCGCTCAAGCGCCTCGGCGTACCCGAGGACATCGGCAGTGTCGCCGCCTTCCTGCTCTCCGATGACGCGGCCTGGTTGACCGGCCAGCTGATCGTCGTCGACGGCGGCGTCACCCTCACCGGAGGCGTGGCGTGAAGGCTTGGCGGGTAACGGAATTGGGCGAACCGGCGCAGGTACTGCGGCTGGTCGAACTAGCCGAGCCCGAGCCCGGTCCAGGCCAGGTGGTGGTGCGGACCCGCGCCGCGGCCGCGAACTTCCCGGACGTACTGATGTGCCGGGGCGAGTACCAGATCAAGCCCGAACTCCCGTTCACCCCCGGGGTGGAACTGTGCGGTGAGGTGGTCGCGGTCGGTGCCGACGTCGACGGCATCGCGATCGGCGACCGAGTGCTCGGCAGTCCGGCGCTGCCCTGGGGTGGGTTCGCGGAATTGGCGGTCATGCATGCCGCGGATGTCTTTCCCGCACCGGCGGCGCTCGACGATGCCGAGGCCGCCGCCCTCTTCATCGGCTATCAGACCGGCTGGTTCGGACTGCATCGGCGCGCCGGACTGCGGGCAGGGGAGACGCTGCTGGTGCATGCGGCGGCCGGTGGCGTCGGCAGTGCGGCCGTGCAATTGGGTAAGGCGGCCGGGGCCACGGTGATCGGGGTGGTCGGCAGCGCGGCCAAGGCCGAGGTCGCGCGGGCGCTCGGCGCGGACATCGTGGTGGATCGCAGCGCACAGGATTTCGTCTCGGTCGTGCGGGAAGCGACCGACGGTCGCGGTGCGGATGTGGTGTACGACCCGGTCGGCGGTGAGGTGTATCAGCGGTCCACCAAGTGCATCGCCTTCGAGGGGCGCATCCTGGTCGTCGGTTTCGCGGGCGGGCAGATCCAGTCCACCGCACTGAATCACGCACTGGTGAAGAACTATTCGATCCTCGGCCTGCACTGGGGCCTGTACCGCGACAAGGATCCGCAAGCGGTGCGCGACTGCCATCTGGAACTGACCGGGCTGGCCGAGCGGGGTGTGGTGAAACCCTTGATCGGCGAGCGGCTGCCACTGGATGACGTGGCTGCCGGACTGCAGCGTCTCGCCGACGGCAAGACCGTCGGCCGTGTGGTCTTCGAACCATGAACGGTGCCAACCGAATTCGACAAGGAGAACCGTAATGAGTAGTGAGACAACCCGGACCGCCATCGTGACCGGTGCGGCACGTGGCATCGGCGCGGCTGTCGCCAAGCGGCTGGCGGCGGACGGCTTCGCGGTCGCCGTTCTGGATCTCGACGAGGCGTCTTGCAAAACCGTTGTCGCCGAGATCGAATCGACCGGCGGCCGGGCGCTCGCGGTCGGCGCGAACGTCGCCGATGAACAGGCCGTCGCCGCGGCGCTCGAGCGGGTCGCCGCCGAACTGGGCGCGCCGACCGTCTTGGTGAACAACGCGGGCATCATCCGCGACAACATGCTGTACAAGATGACCGTCGACGACTGGGACGCGGTCATGGGCGTGCACCTGCGCGGATCCTTCCTGATGAGCCGCGCGACGCAGAAGTACATGACCGACGCGGGCTGGGGCCGCATCGTCAATCTCTCCAGCACTTCGGCGCTCGGCAATCGCGGCCAGGCCAACTACGCCGCGGCCAAGGCCGGATTGCAGGGATTCACCAAGACACTCGCGATCGAACTCGGCAAATTCGGCGTGACCGTGAACTCCGTCGCGCCGGGCTTCATCGAGACCGAGATGACCGCCGCCACCGCCGAGCGCATGGGTGTTTCGTTCGAGGAGTTCAGCAAGACTCTGGTGGCGCGGATTCCGGTGGGGCGCGTCGGCAAGCCCGAGGATATCGCGCACACGGTGTCGTTCTTCGTCAGCGAGGGTGCGTCGTATGTCACCGGCCAGGTGCTCTACGTCGCCGGTGCGCCGACCGTCTGAGGAGCGAATAATGAAGGTATTCAATGGAATCGGCGAACTCGAGCAGGCCGTCGGCACCCATCTCGGCTACAGCGAATGGCACACCGTCACCCAGGAGCAGATCGATCTGTTCGCCGAGGCGACCGGTGACCGTCAGTGGATTCACGTCGACCCGGAGCGGGCCGCGCAGGGGCCGTTCGGCACGACTATCGCCCACGGCTACCTGACCCTTTCGCTGTTGCCGCAGCTGGTCTGGCAGGTGTATCGCGTCGACGGGGTGCAGATGGGAATCAACTACGGCAGCAACAAGGTTCGCTTCCCGTCACCGGTGCCGTCGGGCAGTCGCGTGCGGGCGGGCGTGGAACTGGTGAAGCTCGAGCCGACCAAAGCGGGGGTCCAGGTGACGGCTCTGGTGACCATCGAGCGCGAGGGCGGCGACAAGCCCGCCTGTATCGCGGAAGCGCTGTCGGTACTCGTGCCCTGATAGAAGGGTGAATACGCGAAACGGCCTGTCTCCCTGGTGATATCGGGAAGACAGGCCGTTTTCGGCTCAGAAACCGGCTTCGGTGGCGATCCGGTCGGCGGTTTCGGCGAGTCCGTCGACCAGATCGGTGGTCGGAATGCCCGCGGCCGCCCGGTTGCGGGGGTCATCGAGGGTGCGGCGGTACACGCCCTCGGCAATGACAGCGAGCTTCCACAGCCCGAGCGCATGCCAGAACCCGAGTGCCCGCCGGTCACGTCCGGTGATCGCGAGATACTCCTCGACCAGTTCGGCACGCGACGGAAAACCCGGAAGCATGACCATTTCCGTACCCGGAATGGACGCTTCGCCCGGCATCGGCCAGTAGGCCAGCAGACTGCCGACATCGGCCAGTGGATCGCCGAGGGTGCACAGCTCCCAGTCGAGTACGGCGGCGACCGCACCCGTCTCCGGTGTGGTGATCACATTGCGGAGGTTGTAATCGCCGTGCACGAGCGCGAGTTCGCGCTGTTCGGGAACGGCGGCCCGGAGCCGTTCGGTGAGACGGTCCACCAGCGGCAGGTCCCGTGTTTTCGACTTCTCCCACTGTGCCGACCACCGTTTGAGCTGTCGCTCGGCATACGGTTTGTGACTGGCCAGGTCGATCAGCGCGGTGGCTTCCAGATCGACGGCGTGGATGCGGGCCAACGTTCGCACCAGTGACAGCCCGGCGCCGCGGCGCAGCTCGGGGGTGATTCGCTCGGCGGTCTCGACACCGTCGATGACCAGTCCGTCGACGAATTCCATGAGCACGAGCGCGATCTCGCCCTCGTGCCGGATATCGTGCACGCGCGGCACCGGGACATCGGTGGGCGCCAGGGCCGACATGACGCGGGCCTCCCGCGCCACGTCGTGCGCGGACGCCAGCAGGTGGCCGAGCGGCGGACGCCGCAGCACCCAACGCCGCCCGTTCGCATCGGTGATCAGGAACGTCAGGTTGGACTGGCCGATCCCCACCCGATCGGCCCGCACCGGCGCGGTACACGCCGAACCGAGCGAGGACACCCAGTCCGCGAACGCGGCCGCATCGATATCGAAGCCGGTCGCGTCCGCGGTGGGCTGAATGAGCCCGTTACTTGTCTGCATTCGTTCCTGTCCGTCCTACGCCCCGGTCCTGAACTTACCGAGTTCGGCGCGCGCGATGGCGCGTTTGTGCACTTCGTCGGGTCCATCGGCCAGACGCAATGTGCGCAGGTGCGCGTACATGCTGGCGAGCGGGAAATCGTCGGTGACACCGGCCCCGCCGTGCACCTGGATCGCCCGGTCCACGATCCGCAGCGCCATCTCCGGTGCGGCGATCTTGATCGCCGCGATCTCGACCTGGGCCGCCTTATTGCCGACGGTGTCCATCATCCAGGCGGCCTTGAGGGTCAGCAGCCGGGCCTGTTCGATATCGATGCGGGCCTCGGCGATCCAGTCCTGGATATTGGCGCGCTCACTCAGCTTCTGCCCGAATGTGATTCGCGATTCGGCGCGTGCGCACATCAGTTCCAGCGCGCGTTCGGCCATGCCGATGGCGCGCATGCAGTGGTGGATGCGACCCGGACCGAGCCGAGCCTGGCTGATGGCGAAACCCTCGCCCTCGCCCTTCAATACATCCGTGACGGGGACCCGCACATCGGAGAAATCGATCTCGGCGTGGCCCTCGCGGTCGGCGTAGCCGAAGACCGGCAGATTGCGCATGACCGTGACACCGGGTGCGTCGATCGGCACGACCATCATCGACTGCTGACGGTGCTTGGGTGCATCCGGATCGGTCTTGCCCATGACGATGAGCACCTTGCAGTTCTTGTGCAATGCGTTGGAGGCGAACCACTTCCGGCCGTTGAGCACGTAGTGGTCGCCGTCGCGCGTCATGCGCAGCTGGATATTGGTGGCGTCGGAACTGGCGACGGCGGGCTCGGTCATGGCGAAGGCGGAGCGGATGGTGCCGTTCAGCAGCGGCTCCAGCCAGCGCTCCTTGTGCTCCTGGGTGCCGAAGAGGGTGAACACCTCCATATTGCCGGTGTCGGGCGCCGAACAGTTGCACGCCTCCGGCGCGAGATGCGGGCTGCGGCCCATGATCTCGGCCAGCGGAGCGTATTCCAGATTGGTCAGCCCCGGACCCCATTCGGGATGCGGATGGAACAGATTCCACAGGCCGCGGGCGCGGGCCTCGGTCTTGAGGTCCTCGACGATCTGCGGATGGTGGTGCGGATCGCCGGATGCCGCCATCTGCTTCTCGTATTCCGACTCGGCCGGGTATACGCATTCGTCCATGAAGGCACGCAGATCGCGTTGATACCGCTGGGTGCGCTCGGACGTGCTGAACAGGTCCATCGAGGCTCCGATCGTTGGTGCGGGCGGTCGAAAGTGACTGCGCCGCAAGGTGGGTGGATCAGCTAGGGGTTCGTAGTGCGGGCCACAGCAGTGCCGCCGTCGATGCGGCGTCGCGGTGCACGATGCCGCCGAGTCCGAGCAGTTCGGCCGCGGTGATGTTCTGCTCGAGGTCGTCGACCATGATGGTCTGCTCGGGCGCGACACCGAGCCGTTCGCAGCCGACGAGATAGGCCCGGCGGGACGGTTTGCGGCTGCCGATCTCCGCGGAGATGGTCACCGCGTCGAACATGGCGGGCAGGTCGAAGCCCGCGTAGCAGTCGTCGCCGAGCGAATTCGACAGCAGGCCGACCCGATAGCCCGCCGCGCGGATACCCGCGACCAGCTCGATCATTTCCGGGTCGGGATGCAGCCGGGACTGGATGCGATCGACAAGGCCCGCATCGTCGATTTCGACGCCGTGCGCGCGCAGCCGCCGCGCGAACCCGACCTCGAACTCACGCTCGCCGATGCGCCCCTCTTCGTGATCCACCAGCAGCGCACTGCTTTCCGGATCGCGGGTGAGCAGTCGCAGCGGCAGCCGCGGGTCACCCAGTTCCGCGCCGAACTCGGCGAAGGCGGCGAGCACGGCGGTGGTGAGCACGCCGCCGAAATCGAACAGCACAGCGCTGCGCCCACTCAAGACAGTGACCTCCGATAGCGCTGCATGCCCGCGATCCACCGGTCGTGATCGGCAGCCTTGCGGTTCAGGAATTCTCGGACCTCCTCGTGCGGCAGCACGAGGAAACGTTCGGCCTCGATCGCCTCGAGCACGCGATCGGCCACGTCGAGCGGAGCCAGCACCGCCCCGGCTCCGGTGACGGCGCGGGTGGCCAGGTCGCCCGCGGATCCGCCGTCCGTGCCGAGTCCGGTGAGCAGGGCGGTATCGACACCCATCGGACACAGGCAGCTGACCCGCACACCGAGATCCCCGTAGGTCACCGCCAGCCATTCGGCGAATCCGACGGCCGCGTGTTTGGAGACCGCGTAGGTGGCCGAACCGATCTGGGTGAGCAGTCCCGCCGCCGAGGCGGTGCTCACGAAGTAGCCGCTGCCGCGCTCGAGCCAGCCCGGGACGAGCAACCGCGCCGCCCGCACGTGCGCCAAGGTGTTGACCTCGAGCGCTTGCTCCCACTGCGCCTCGGTGGCGTCCAGTCCGGGGCCACCGCCGACACCGGCGTTCGCGAAGAACATGTCGACGGGGCCGAATTCGGTTGTGGCCGTACCGATGAGCTTGCGGAGATCGGATTCGGCTGCGGCGTCACCGGCCTGCCCGGACACCGCGCCTGGAAAAGCCTCGGCGAGTTGACGTGTCGTCGTCGCGAGCCGATCCGCGTCTCGGTCGGTGATCAGGACGCGAGCTCCGTGCTCGAGCAGACGTTGCGCAATGGCCGCGCCGATGCCGCCCGCGGCGCCGGTGACGATCGCGACCGCGTTCTGTACGCGCATCAGTTCGCCTCGCCGTTCAGCCGGACCAGCATCTTGCCGGTATTGGCACCGCGCAGCAGGCCGAGGAAGGCGTCGACAGCGGTGTCGATCCCGGTCAGCACCGTGGTGGGAACGCGGAGGCTGCCGTCACGCACCCAGTCGGCTGCGAGCGCCGCGTACTCCGGTGCCAGCTCCGGATGGTCGGTGACGATGAAGCCGCGCAACGACAGTCGGCGAACCACCGCCAGCGCCAGATTCTTCGGGCCGGGCGGCGGGGTTTCGGCGTTGTACCCGGCGACGGCTCCGCACAGGGCGATTCGGCCGAAGTCGCGCATCGAGCCGATCGCCGCCTGCAAATGGTCGCCGCCGACGTTGTCGAAGTAGACGTCGATGCCGTCCGGGGCTGCCTCGTGCAACCGTTTCCCCAGACTGCCCGCCCGGTAGTCGATCCCGGCGTCGTAGCCGAACTCCTCGACCAGCCGCCGTGCCTTCTCCGGACCGCCCGCCGATCCGATGATCTTGGCCGCGCCGAAGTGCCTGGCCACCCGGCAGGCGGCAAGACCGACGGCACCTGCCGCGCCCGAGATGAATACGACGTCACCTGGACGGACCGGCGCGATTTCCTTCAGGCCGACATACGCCGTGAGTCCGGGAATGCCGAGCGGGCCGAGGTAGGTCTCGGCCGGGGCCAGTGTGGTATCGACCACGCGGGCCTGCCCTGCCTTCAACAGCGCGTACTCCCGCCAGCCGAGATCGTGCAGCACTGTCGTGCCGACTTCGATTCCCGGTACACCCGAGGCGACGACGGTGCCGATCGCCCCGCCGTCCATGGGGGCATCGAGTCGGAACGGCGGAATGTAGGACTTCACGTCGTTCATGCGGTTACGCATGTACGGATCGACCGACATCCAGTCGTTGCGGACCAGCAACTGCCCGCTGCCCGGGTCCGGGACATCCGTGGTCACCATCCGGAAATCGGATGGTGCGGGTTCGCCGGTGGGCCGGGCCACCAGGTGTACCTCTCGGCTCTTCACGACCAGAAACCTCCATGTTCATGCGCGCTGACCGGGGCGTCCGCGATGGAGCGCCGGTTGCCGGATAGCTCAGAGGTTAATTGAAGTTGACGTCGGATTCAATTGTTGGATCGCGCCCACCGTGCCGTTGTCTCGGCAACCGGACTACGGCTTGCTATCAATCTAAGTTAAAATCTTCCCCGCCACCTTCCGCCCGATGCCTTTCCGCTGCCAGTCCGGATCGACTGCCAGACCACTTATCAGAAAGGTTCGGTCGCCCGACTCCGCCGTGAACTCGGGCGGCAGCGGCTCTACCTTGTCGTCCAGTCGGACTCTCCCTTGAATTGTGAAACGTGTTGCACCGAGGTGCCCTGCTCTGCCTCACCGGCGCTGCCTGCCGATGTACCTATCCGTCGCGGGTTGCGATGGTGCGCTGGAGCAGGATGAAGGCGAGTAGCAGGACGCCGATGAAGATCTTGGTCCACCAGGAACTCAGGGTGCCTTCGAAGCTGATGATGGTCTGGATTACGCCGAGGGTCAGTACACCGAGTACCGAGCCGAGGACGAATCCGGAGCCGCCGGTGAGCAGGGTGCCGCCGATGACGACCGCGGCGATGGCGTCGAGTTCCATGCCTACGGCGTGCAGGCTCCAGCCGGACAGGGTGTAGAGCGTGAACAGGATGCCCGCGAGTGCCGAGCAGAAGCCGCTGATCGCGTACACGCCGACCTTGGTCCGGGCCACCGGTAGCCCCATCATGAGCGCCGACTGTTCGTTCCCTCCGATCGCGTACGCGGTGCGACCCAGTCGGGTGTAATGCAGAACGACGAAGGCCGCAGCGACGACTGCCAGCGCGACGATCATGCCCACCGTCAGGAATACGTCCCCGCCGAGCCGGAATCGACGCTGCGCCAGATCCGTATACACGGGGTCGGTGATCGTGATCGAATCCGTGCTGATCACATACGCCAGCCCGCGCGCGAGGAACATACCGGCCAGCGTCACGATGAACGGCTGGATCTCGAAGTAGTGGATGACCGCGCCCATCGCGGCGCCGAAGAGCGTGCCGCCGACCAGCATGAGCGGCATGACCAGCAGCGGCGGCCACCCGTGCACGGTCACCAGCCATGCCGAGACCACCGTGGACAGGGCCAGCACCGCGCCGACGGACAGGTCGATGCCACCGGTGAGGATCACGAAGGTCGTCCCGACGGCGAGAACGAGCAGAAAGGCGTTGTCTATGAACAGGTTCACGAAAACCTGCGGATAGCCGAATGCCGGATAGCGCATCACCCCGACGCCGTAGATGACGGCGAACAGTGCGGCAGTCGCCAGCACCGGGATGTATCGGCTGCGGTGTCCGCGCATCGTGGGTCGGCGCAGCATCGGGCGGACGGCACGGGCCTGGGTCAGCACATTCATCTGTTCGCCTCCGTCGCTGTCGATGGAATGCTCGGTCGGGTTCGGCGGCGAAAGACCTTGGCGCGGAACGCCGGTGACTGGATCAGGCAGACCGCGATCACCACGACCGCCTTGGAGACCAGCGTCGTCTCCGGTGGTACCCCGACGGTGTAGATCGTGGTGGTGAGCGTCTGGATCACCAGCGCCCCGAGGACGGTGCCGCCGAGCTGAAATCGCCCACCGGTCAATGCGGTACCGCCGATGACGACCGCGAGAATCGCATCGAGTTCGATCCACAGTCCGGCGTTGTTGCCGTCCGCCGCAGAGACATTCGAACTGATCATCAGTCCCGCGATCGCTGCGCAGCACGCACAGACCGCGTAGACGGCCACGATCAGACCACCGGCCCGGATGCCGACCAGACGCGCCGCCTCGGCATTACCGCCCACCGATTCCAGCAGCAGCCCGAGCGCACTGCGCCGCAACAACAACGCGAGCACAGCGAACACTGCGGTGGCGGCCAATACGGGCACCGGCAACCCGAGCAGATAACCACCACCGATGACCTTGTACGGCGGACTGTTGATCGTGATGATCTGACCGGACGTAATCAGCTGTGCGACACCGCGCCCGGCCACCATCAGAATCAATGTCGCCACGATCGGCTGAATACCGAAGCGCGCCACCAGCACTCCGTTCCACAGTCCGAGCGCGATCGCCACGCCGAGCGCGATCAGCACCGCGACGGCGATGCCACCGGCATCGGCCTGATCCGGCATATTGCTGATGTGCAGACAGGCCAGCGCACCCGCGATGGCCACGACCGTGCCGACCGACAGGTCGATACCGCGCGTCGCGATGACCAGCGTCATGCCGAGCGAGATCAGCACCAGTGGTGCGCCGTAGCGCAGGATATCGATCAGGCTGCCGTAGAGGTGTCCGTCCTGGATGCGGATCGAGAGGAACCCGGGCGTGAACGCGACGTTGACGATCAGCAATGCGATGAGCGCGGCCGCGGGCCAGAACAGGTGGCTTCGGATAAATGTCATGAAACCGCCCCGCTCGCAATGGTTTCCGTGAGGCGATCCATGGTCAGGGTGGCATCGTTGACGAGTTCGGCGACCAGCCGCCGATCGCGCAGGATCGCCACCTTGTGGCTCAGCCGCAACACCTCCTCTAGTTCGGCGGAGATGAACAGCACCGACATGCCCTCCTCGGACAGCGTGATGACCAGTCGCTGGATTTCCGCCTTGGCGCCGATATCTATGCCGCGGGTCGGTTCGTCGAGGATCAGCAGTTTCGGCCGGGTGGCCAGCCAGCGGGCCAGCAGCACCTTCTGCTGGTTGCCGCCGCTGAGGAATTTCACCGGCGTGTCCGGATCGGCCGGGACGATCCGCAGCGAGGTGATGTACCCGGCGACGAGTTCGTCGCGCTTGCGCGCCGACAGCGGCCGGGCCCAGCCGCGCGCGGCCTGGACCGCGAGCACGATATTGTCGCGCACCGACAGGTCGAGGATCAGGCCTTGGGATTTGCGATCTTCGGGCAGAAGGCGATCCGGTGGTCGATCGCGGCGCGCGGCGAGCGCAGTGCCGTCGGTGCGCCCGCCACGCGGAGATTCCCGGTGGACGCGCGGTCGGCGCCGAAGAGCAGTCGCGCCACTTCGGTGCGGCCGGAGCCGAGCAGCCCGGCCAACCCGACGACTTCCCCGTCCCGGACGGTGAGATCGAACGGCGCGACAGAATTGCGGCGCCCGCCGATCCCGGAGGCCTGCAACAGTGGATCGTGGCGCGCCACCACCGCCGGATCGGGTTTCTCGTGCTCGATCTCATCGAGCGCGCGCAGCGCCGTGCCGAGCATGTGCGCGATGAGATCCTTCTGGTCCAGCTGTGCCACCGGATATTCGCCGACGAGGGTTCCGTTGCGTAGCACGGTTGCCCGGTCGCAGATCTCGAAGATCTGATCGAGGAAGTGGGTGACGAATCCGATCGCCACGCCCTCGGCGGCAAGCCTGCGCATCACCGCGAACAGTTGCTCGACCTCACCGGAGTCCAGTGATGAAGTGGGCTCGTCCAGGATGAGGACCTTCGCATCCAGGTCGACGGCCCGGGCGATGGCGATGAGCTGTTGCACCGCAAGTGAATACGAGCCGAGCGGGGCTGCGACATCGATGTTCAGACGCAGTCTTTCCAGCAGCCGGGTGGCATCGCGGCGCATCGCGGCGAAGCGGATCAGACCGGCCCGCCGCGGCTCCCGTCCGATGTAGATGTTCTCCGCGACCGACAGATTCGGGCACAGATTCACCTCCTGATAGACGGTGCTCACCCCGGCCCGCAGCGCCTGCTGCGGGCCGGTGAAGCGCACTGGGCGACCGTCGAGTTCGATGATCCCGGCATCGGCGTCGTGGATTCCGGTGAGCACCTTGATGAGGGTGGATTTGCCCGCACCGTTCTCACCGACCAGTGCGTGTATCTCACCGGGGAACAGCCGCAGGTCCACCTCGGACAGTGCGGTGACCCCGGCGAAACGCTTGACGATGCCCGACATCCGAAGTGCGGGTGTGACAGTCGATTCCGACATGCACTGCTCCGGCTCAGTACGTCCGGGTGGGCAGCGCGGCGGCGGCCTGGTCCTGGGTGTAGACGCCTTCATCGGTGACGATTCGCTTGGGCGTCGGGTGGCCCGCCACGACCTCCTTGGTGATCTCCATCAGCTTCGGGCCGAGCAGCGGATTGCATTCGACCACGACGTTGATCTTGCCGTCGGCCATGGCCTGGAAGGCATCTCGGGTCCCGTCGATCGAGATGATCTTGATGTCCTTACCCGGCTTCAGCCCGGCCTCCTCGATCGCCTGGATCGCACCGAGCGCCATATCGTCGTTATGCGCGTACAGCACGTTGATATCCCGATGCGCGGCCAGGAATGCCTGCATGACCTCTTTGCCCTTGGCGCGGGTGAACTCCGCGGTCTGCGATGCGATGATCTTGAACTTCGGGTCGGCGCCGATGACCTCCTGGAACCCCTTCTTCCGATCCGTCGCGGGCGCGGATCCGGTGGTGCCCTGCAACTCCGCGATATTCACGGTGTCGTTCGAGTTCTTGGTCGCGTCGACGAGCCAATTCGCCGCCCTGCGGCCCTCTTCGACGAAATCCGAGCCGAGGAAGGTCACATACAGCGAGGTGTCGGCCGAGTCGACCGCGCGGTCGGTGAGGATCACCGGAATCTTGGCGTCCTTGGCCTCCTTCAGGACGGTGTCCCATCCGGATGCGACGACGGGGGAGAAGGCGATGACGTCCACGCGCTGCTGGATGAAGGTGCGGATCGCCTTGATCTGGTTTTCCTGTTTTTGTTGGGCGTCAGCGAATTTCAGCTGTATTCCGGCCGCGGCCGCGGCGTCCTGGATGGATTTCGTATTCGCGGTGCGCCAACCGCTTTCGGCGCCTACCTGGGAGAACCCGAGTACGGTCTGGTCGCTTCCCGAGCTGCCGCAGCCGACGGCCGTTGCTGCGGTGAGGACAAGTGCGCTGGCGGTGATCAGAAGCCTCTTCAACACGATCAGGCTCTCCCTTGAATTGTGAAACGTGTTGCACCGAGGTGCGGTAGTCCTGTTAGTGTTAGCGCTCACATTCTTCAAGTCAAGAGCTCTCGCGGCCGTAATCCGGTGGCGACGACTGGATATCGGTTGCCGAGGTCGGCGCGGTGGTTCAGGGTCGCGGTGTGGCCATCGGCCGTGTGAGCGTTAACCTGGGGGAACCGGGACGACGCTTTGGAAGGTGGGATGTGAGGGAAAGGGACGGATTTGCCGCCGGGGACACCTCAACGGCGGTTCGACCGACGGGCGCGCGCCCGGCGGTCATGACCGATGTCGCCAAACTCGCCGGAGTCTCCCATCAGACCGTGTCGCGGGTGCTCAACGGCAGTGCGAACGTGCGCCCGGAGACCCGCGAGCGGGTATTGCGCGCCGTCGAACAACTCGGCTACCGCCCCAACGCCATGGCCAGGGGGCTGGTCAGCAGGCGCTCGAATATGCTCGGCGTGGTCAGTTTCGACACCATCCTGTACGGCCCGGCCTGCACCCTGCTCGGCATCGAACGTGCCGCTCGCACAGCGGGTTACGGTGTCAGCATCTTCGCCTTGGAGACAGTTGACCGCTCCAGTGTGCTGGCGGCCGCGAACAGTCTGGCCGATCAGGGCGTGGACGGAATCATCGTCATCGCCCCGCAGATGGCCGCCGCCGCGGCACTGCACAATCTGCCCGAACGCCTGCTGGCCGTCGCGGTCGAGGCGGGACAGGACAGTGGCTTGCCGTCGGTGTCGGTGGATCAGGTCGAGGGTGCCCGGCTGGCGGTGCGGCATCTGCTCGATCTCGGGCATCGCACGGTATGGCAGGTCGCCGGACCCAGTGATTGGCTGGAGGCACGCGACCGCATCGAGGGCTGGCGACGCACGCTGGAGGCCGCGGGCGCGCCGATCCCCCCGGTGATCGGCGGGGATTGGAGTGCCCGCTCCGGCTACGAAGCGGGCCTGCTGCTCGCCGCGCAGCCCGATGTGACCGCGGTATTCGCGGCCAATGACCAGATGGCACTCGGCATGCTGCGCGCCTTCACCGAACGCGGTATCCGGGTGCCCGCGGACATCTCGGTGGTCGGGTTCGACGACATTCCGGAGGCCGCTTACCTTTCACCACCGCTCACGACCGTCCGGCAGGACTTCGACGAAGTAGGCCGCCGCAGTATGCAGATGTTGTTGCGGCTCTTGGAATTCGACGGCACCACCGCCGAACCGGCGTCGCCTTCGGTGGTGCCGACGCTGGTCACGCGCGACAGCACGGCGGCACCGGCCCAGCGGTGAGGCTCAGGCCGCCGCGCGCTTCTTGTTGTAGACGTCGAATGCCACCGCGGCCAGCAGCACCAGGCCCTTGATGACCAGCTGCCAGTCGCTGCCGACGCCGAGCATCGACATGCCGTTGTTCATCACGCCCATCACCAGCGCCCCGACAATGGCGCCGACGACCGTGCCGATACCGCCGCTGGCCGACGCACCACCGACGAACGCCGCGGCAATGGCGTCGAGCTCGAAGTTCTGTCCCGCCTTCGGAGTTGCCGCGCCGAGCCGGGCCGCGAAGATGACACCCGCCAGCGCCGCGAGCACGCCCATATTCACGAAAACCCAGAACGTATTTGCTTTGGTATTCACCCCGGACAGTTGTGCGGCCTTCTCATTGCCGCCGACTGCGTAGATCCGCCGCCCGATCACCGACCGGTTCATGACGAACGAATACAGCACGATCAGCACGATCAGGATGACGCCGATAATCGGAATCCCGTTGTAGGACGCCAATACGAAGCTGAATGCCAGGATGACCGCGCCGAGCGCCGTCAACTTCGCGATGAACAGCGAGCGGGGTCCGGCGGGCAGACCGTAGGAGCGGCGGTGTTGGCGCACCCGCCACTGCGACCACACCAGCGCCGCCACCGCGAGCACGCCGATGAGCAGGGTCAAACCGTTCAGCTCGCCGACGCGCAGCCGTATCGCGATTCCGTTGAACCCGGCGAACTGAACGGCATGCAGCGGCAACCAATTCGGAAGATATCCGGCCGCGATATTCACAAAGCCTTGCGGGAACGGCCCGATCGACTGGCCTTTGAGCACCAGCTGCGCCAGACCACGGAACAGCAGCATGCCGCCGAGGGTGACGATGAATGCCGGAATTTTGACGTAGGCGATCCAATATCCTTGCCATGCACCGATGGCCGCGCCCATCGCGACGGCCGCCAGCACGACCAGCGGCCACGGCCAGTGCCACTGCACGATGGCGATACCGGTCACCGCACCGACCAGCGCGCACAGTGATCCGACCGATAGGTCGATGTGCCCGTTGATGATCACCAGCATCATCCCGATGGCCAGCACCAGGATGTAGCCGTTCTGCAGGATGACATTCGTGACATTGAGCGGCGTCAACAGGCTGACACCGTCGGAAAGCTTTGCCGTGGTGAGGATTTGGAACAGCAGCGTGATCACCACGAGCGCAACGATCATGCCGTATTGACGCACGTTTCCGCGCAGGGTGCGGCGTAGCGCTGCGAGCGCGCCGACCTGTTTCCGCTCGACGGCCTTCGCGATAACCTCCGCGGAGTCGTCGTCTTCCAGTTTGTCCAGCAACGTCATTCGGGTACCGCCTCGGCTGCGGCGGTGCCGCGTGTCATCAGTTTCATGACAGCCTCCTGTGTGGCTTCGTGTTTCGGGAGTTCACCGGTAATACGGCCCTGGCTCATCGCGTAGACGCGATCACACAGGCCGAGTAATTCCGGCAACTCCGAGGAGATGATCAGCACGCCCTTCCCGGCGGCGGCGAGCTGGTGGACGATCAGGTAGATCTCGTATTTGGCGCCGACGTCGATACCACGGGTCGGCTCGTCGAGGATCAGCAGATCGGGTTCGGTGAAGATCCATTTGCCGAGTACGACCTTCTGCTGATTTCCGCCGGAGAGGTTGCCCACCTTCTGGAATACCGTCGGCGTCTTCACCGTCAGCCGGGTGCGCAGGCGCTCGGCTTCGACGATCTCGCGGTGGGTGTCGATGACGGTGTGCCGGGAGACCGCGGGAAGATTGGCCAGGGTCATATTGCGCCGGATGTCTTCATCGAGGATCAATCCGTATTGTTTACGGTCCTCCGAGACATAGGCGATCCCGGCGCCGATCGCATCGCGCACCGACGAAACTCGCAGTACCGCACCATCTTTGCGGATAGTGCCACGAATATTGCGGCCGTAGGACCGGCCGAAAACACTCATCGCCAATTCCGTGCGCCCGGCGCCCATCAATCCCGCGATACCGACGATTTCACCGCGCCGTACCTGCAGTGCGGCGTCCCGGACGATCCGGCGATCGGCGATGGTCGGGTGATCGACATTCCAATCGGCGATCTCGAAGAACACCTCGCCGATCTGCGGATCCGCCCGCGGCGGGAACCGGTGGTCGAGATCGCGACCGACCATCCCCTTGATAATGCGGTCCTCGGTGACCTCTTCGGCCGCCGCATCGAGGGTCTCGATGGTGCGGCCGTCGCGCAGCACGGTTATCGCATCGGCGACCTCGAGCACCTCATTGAGTTTGTGCGAGATGAGGATCGAGGTGATGCCCTGTTCGCGCAGTTGCCGCAGCAGCGCGAGCAGGCTCGCGCTGTCGGTCTCGTTGAGCGCCGCGGTCGGTTCGTCGAGGATGAGCAATCGCACCTGTTTGGACAGCGCCTTGGCGATCTCCACGAGCTGCTGTTTACCGACTCCCAAAGCGGCGACCAGGGTTTCGGGATCCTCGACGAGACCGACCTGCCGCATCAGCAGCATCGCCTGCCGATTGGTCTCGTGCCAGTCGACGGTCCAGCTGCGCAGCCGTTCATTGCCGAGGAAGATATTCTCCGCGATCGAAAGCTGCGGCACCAGCGCCAACTCCTGGTGGATGATCGCGATCCCGGCCGCCTCGCTACCGCGAATATCCTTGAACGCCACATCGGTACCGTCCATGCGGATCTGTCCGCTGTAGGAACCGTGCGGGTAGACGCCGCTGACCACCTTCATGAGCGTGGATTTGCCCGCGCCGTTCTCGCCGACCAGCGCGTGGATTTCGCCGTCGGCCACCGCGAAATCCACCGCGTCGAGCGCTTTCACACCCGGGAATTCCATGGTGATTCCGCGCATTTCGAGAATGTGCTTGGTCATGGGCTGTGTCCTTTTCTGCATGCCCGAGGGCCTCCGTGGTTACGCAGGCTGCCTCCTCCGGGCACTGACTCGGCCGTGCGGGCATTCCGGGTCGTCAGGCGAAGTCGCGTTCGGAGTAGTAGCCGGAGTCGATCAGCACCTTCCGGTAGTTGTCCTTGTCGACCGAGACCGGCTGCAGCAGATACGACGGAACCTTCTTGGCGCCGTTGTCGTAGGAGGTGGTGTCGTTGGTTTCCGGGGTGCCGCTGGTCAAGATCGCATTGACCATCTGCACGGCGCGTTTGGCGAGGTCGCGGGTGTCTTTGAAGACGGTCATGGTCTGCTCGCCCGCGATGATCGACTTCACCGACGCCTTCTCGGCATCCTGGCCGGTGACGACCGGCATCTTCTTATCGCCCCTGCCGTACCCGACCGCCTTGAGGGCGGAGACGATGCCGATACTGAGGCCGTCGTAGGGCGACAGCACGGCATCGATATTCGTCGTGGAGTAGTTGGCGCTGAGCAGGTTCTCCATCCGGGACTGGGCGGTGGCGCCGTCCCAGCGCAGCGTGGTCACCTGATCGATGGCGGTCTGCCCGGAGCGGACCACCAGCTTGCCGGAGTCGAGGTAGGGCCGGATCACCGACATGGCGCCGTTGAAGAAGTAGTAGGTGTTGTTGTCGTCGGGGGAACCGGCGAACAGTTCGATCGAGAACGGGCCCTTGCCATCCCGCAGGCCGAGCCGGTCCACGATGTAATTCGCTTCCAGCACACCGACTTTGAAGTTGTCGAAGGTGGCATAATAGTCGACATTCGCGGTGTCGCGGATGAGCCGGTCGTAGGCGATCACCGCGATCTTGTTCGTCTTTGCCTGCTGTAGTACGCCGGTGAGCGATTTGTTGTCGATCGCCGCGATCACCAGTGCTTTGACGCCCCGGGTGATCATATTCTCGATCTGCGAAACCTGCGTTTCGATGACGTCCTCGGCGTACTGCAGATCGGTGTCGTAGCCGAGGTCCTTGAACTGCTTGACGATATTGTTGCCGTCGGCGACCCAGCGTTCGGAGGATTTCGTCGGCATGGCGATGCCGATCATGCCGCCGGCCGCGGACGAATTGCCGCTGTCCTCAACGGAACACGCGGCGGCGGCTAACAGCGCGGCGACACCGGCGGCGCCAGCGAAGAGTCCGCGTCGGTTGATAGTGGGCATGGGCACAACTCCTTGACTAGACCTGGACGAACTCGATACCGGCGAGCTGACAGAAGACCTGCCAGTCGGCGGCGTGGTGGCCGATATTCATGACCTGGTGATGCGGCCCGCCCGCGGTGAGCCAGCCATCCATGCAGGCACGCACGCCGCTCGTGGGGCGGAACTGGCCGTAAGGCATCTCCAGCGCGGGCAGTTCCTGGCTGTCGAGCACGGTGCCCTCCGCCACCACCAGCCGGAACTTTTCGCCGCCGAGCGAAACCAGACAGGCCAGCGTCGCGGGCCCCGGCCGGTAGCGGAACAGGAAGGTCGGCGGCTCGTCGAGCTTGCCGATGCCGAGCTCGCGCCGGATCAGCCGGACCGGCTCGTCGGTGCGCGCGATCCGCCAATTCCCCTCGCCCATATGGCTCATCAGGATCGAGTCGGAGGGGAAGTCCATCGCATACATCTCGGTGAAATGGCCGTCGCCGATCAGCTGATGTCCCGCGTAGACCATCGCGGCTGCCATCGCATCGCCCTCGGCGCCATAGCCGTACCCCTTGGCCATCAGACTCGATGCCGCGGCCAGTGGCAGCCGCTGGAACCGGCCGTCCTCGCCGATCGCGTCGAAATGCGTCGAGTACGCACCGTAGCCGCGGTCGGTGAGAATGCGTTCGATGGCGATCTGCATCCGGGCGTGGTCTTCGCGTTCCGCACCGGTCAGTGCCGGATCGATCGCGAATTCCCGGTCCTCCCAAGCCATCAGCGCCGCCACGTCGTCATCGGTCACCGCCTGGCTGCCGCGGTAGAGGTCGCCGGGCGCGACGAAGCTGATCTCCGGGCCGAGCGCCCGCAACAGCGCGTTCTCGTCGACGCGGATATCGCCCATATCGTTCATGGCATAGCCGAATACGCCGACCTTCAACGACCGCCATGCGGTGACCGCGCGCGCCGCGCGTGCCCAACGATCAACGCGCACAGCGAATTCCGGTGTGCGCCAATCGTCGGTCAGCACAGTGAACGGACGGTCGGCGCGGACCATCGCGTTGGCGGTGTCCTGGGCGCCATGGATGCCCTGGTTGTAGGTCATATCCGCCATATCCCAGGCAGGGGTGACAGTCGGCTCGGGCTGAATATTGGCCAGTAGCACCGGAAGTCGGTTCTCGTTGAACAACCGGGCCACCCGCATCGCCGGGCCGTAGGTGAGCATCACCACCATGACGCCGTCGAGATCGGCATTGACGAATTCGCGCATGACCGCCTCGGCGTCACGCCGGTCCTTGACCGGGCGTCCGACGGTCCAGTCGGCGATATCGGCGAGTTGTTCGGCGATATCGTGGGCGTAGCGGTCCTGGCGTTCGGCGATGCCCGGAATCATGTCGTCGTAGAGGGCCTGCATGATGCCGAGTAGGCCGATGCGTGGTTTCGGGTTCATCGAGGACGTACTCCTTTGTCGGCGGCCGGAATTCAGTGCTGGCCGTATACGTTCTGGTAGCGGTCGTGCAGGCTGTCCACATCGGCCTGCGCGAGGGGGACCGGTTCACCGAGTTGGCGCGCGATATGCACGGTTCGAGCCACGTCCTCGCACATGACGGCCGCCTTGACCGCGGCGCGGGCGTCGCGCCCGACCGCGAAGACGCCGTGATTGCGCATCAGGACGGCGGGGGAGCGGTGGCCGGACAGCGTCGCGACCACACCCCGGCCGATATCGTCGTTGCCGATGAGCGCGAAGGGACCGACCGGAATTTCGCCGCCGAACTCATCGGCCATCGCGGTCAGCGCACACGGAATCGGTTCCGCGCGTGCGGCCCACGCGCTCGCGTAGGTCGAATGGGTATGCACCACACCGCCTACCTCGGGCATCGCCCGGTAGATATAGGCGTGCGCGGCGGTATCGCTGGACGGAGACAGATCGCCCTCGACCAGCTTGCCGTCGAAATCGCAGATCACCATCGAATTCGGGGTGAGTTCGTCGTAGGACACCCCGCTCGGCTTGATGACCAGCAATTCCTCCCCGGGTATCCGGGCGGACACATTGCCCGCGGTCCACACCACCAGCCCCCAGCGCAGTAGTTCTCGATGCAGATCGACCAGCTGCTCACGCAGGCCGGTTATGGCGGTTCGCTCACTCATGCGGTGGCGGCTTCCCTTCGTGCGTCGTTACGGATGCGCCGCAGCCGATGCAATACCTCGGTGCCGCCGCGGCCGAAATGGTCGTGTAGGGCCTGGTATTCGGCGTAGATGCCGTCGTAGGCGGCGGCGCGGCCGGGATCGGGGAGGTAGGCATTGCGGTGCACCCGGCCCATCGCCTTCGCGGCGGCACGGACATCCGGGTAGGCCCCGGCGGCGACAGCGGCATGGATGGCCGAGCCGAGCGCCGGGCCCTGATCCGAGCCGATGATCGACAGCGGTAACCGCGTCACATCGGCGTAGATCTGCATCAGCAACGAGTTCTTCAGCAGGCCACCGGCAATCACGAGCTCGTGAACGGGAATGCCTGCGGCATTGAAGGTTTCGATGATGGTGCGGGTGCCGAAGGCGGTGGCCTCCAGCAATGCGCGATAGATGTCCTCGGGTTTCGTCGCAAGAGTGAGGCCGACCAGGATCCCGGACAGATCGTGGTCGACGAGCACCGAGCGGTTTCCGCTGTGCCAGTCCAGCGCGACCAGGCCGTGTTCACCGACGCGCTGCCACTGCGCCAGCTCACTCAAATATGCGTGGGCGTCCATGCCGCGCGCGGCGGCCTCGGCGTGATAGCGCCCCGGCAGCGACGAGTCGACGAACCACGCGAAGATATCGCCGACCCCACTCTGCCCCGCCTCGTATCCCCAACTGCCACTGATGATTCCGCCATCCACCACCCCGCACATCCCAGGCACCTCCGCGAGGTGATCACTGTTCATGACATGACATGTGGAGGTGCCCATCACCGCGAGCAGCTGACCGTTCTCGACAGCCTGTGCGGCGGGCGCGGTGACATGCGCGTCGACATTGCCGACCGCGACCGCGATCCCGGGCCGCAGTCCCGTCCATCCCGCTGCCCGCTCGGTCAGGCCACCGGCACGGCCTCCGAGCGGGGACAGCGGGTGGACCAGCTTGCCGACGGCGAAGTCGGCGAAGTCCGGATTCAGCGCAGCAAGGTAGTCGCGGCTGGGCCAATCCCCGTCCTGGTGAATTCCCTTGTAACCAGCCGTACAGACGTTGCGCGTCTCCGTGCCGCACAGCTGCCGAACGATCCAGTCCGCCGCTTCGATGAAACGCTCGGTCCGGGCGTAGATCTCCGGATCCTCTTCCAACATCTGCAGCGCCTTGGCGAACTCCCATTCCGCCGAGATCTTGCCGCCATACCGATTGATCCACGGCTCGGCCCGTTCGTGGGCGAGGGTATTGATCCGATCCGCCTGCGCTTGCGCCGCATGGTGTTTCCACAACTTCGGGTACGCGTGCGGACGGCCCGCGAACTCCGGCACCCGACACAACGGCGTCCCGTCAGCAAGCGTGGGCAGCACCGTGCATGCGGTGAAATCCGTTGCGATCCCGATGACATCAGCCGGGTCGACCCCCGAGTCGGCCAGCGCCTGCGGCACCGCCGTCCGCAGAACGTCGAGGTAATCATCGGGATCCTGCAACGCCCAATCCGGCGGAAGCTCAACGCCTGTCACAGGCAGGACGCGATCGATGACCCCATGCCGGTATTCGCTTACCGCACTACCGAACTCGACCCCATCCCGCACCCTGACAACAAGTGCCCGTCCGGACAACGTCCCGAAGTCGACACCGACCACATACTCGTCCGCCACTGTGACGCTCCTAACAATGTTAACGCAAACATTGTTAGCGCGAACATTTGCCCCGTGTCAAGGAGTCATCTGTTTAGTGCGTTGTGATCGCTCACGCCGACCCGAGTCAACGGCATCCGTTCTTTGGCGATGAGGTACTCGCCGATGTGGCGGACCGGCGAGTTCGGCGACCGGGCAAGGCTGCCGCCCGCTGCGGCCGCTGCCTTGATTCCCTCCGCACGGCTGGTGGTGATCGACGAGGCAGGCCACATGGCGCACATCGATCAGCCAGACCAGTGGCTGGGAGCGGTCCGTGAATTCCTGAGCTGACCGCCACGTGTGGTCCTACTGTCACGGTGCGCAGGCGGGGTCGGCCATTGCGGAAACCGCAATGGCCGACCAGGTTTCGGCTGAGGATGTGGCTGTGCGGACTACCGCGCTTCGGCACGTCGCCTGATGTCTGCCTCCGCATCAACCGATCGAATCGCCATGGGTCCTCCGGCGGGACGCGGCGCGATCCACCATGACCCGCCAGAGGTGGTGTTCAGGAGCGGACGAAGCGCAGCAGTGCCTCATTGACCTCCGCGGCGTGGGTCCACAGAAGCCCATGCGGGGCTCCCTCGACCTCGACGTAATCGGCCTCCGGGAAGGCTTCGTGGAAGGGGCGCCCGGTCGCATCGATCGGCAGGATGTTGTCGTTGGTGCCGTGCAGGATGAGGGCGGGCTTGCCCGAGGCGCGGACCGCGGCGACGTCGTCGCGGAAGTCCTCGATCCAGGAGGAGACGACCGCGTAGGCGGCCACCGGCGCCGAGACGGTCGCGGTGTTCCAGCTGGCGGTGACGGCCTGCTGGCTGATCCTGCTGCCGAGTGTCTCGCCGAGGTTGTAGAAATCCTCGTAGAACTTGGTGAACCAGGCGAACCGGTCGGCGCGGGCGGCCTCGGCGATGCCATCGAAGACCTCCTGCGGAACGCCGGTCGGGTTGTCGTCGCGGCGCACCAGGAACGGTTCCAGTGAGGCGAGGAAGGCGAGCTTGGCGACCCGCTCATGGCCGTACCTGTTGACGTAGCGGGCGAGTTCGCCGGTGCCCATGGAGAAGCCGACGAGAATCACCTCGCGCAGGTCGAGGGTCTCGAGCAGCGTGTTGAGGTCGGCGGCGAAGGTGTCGTAGTCGTACCCGGTGCCGACCTTGCTCGACTGTCCGAAGCCGCGGCGATCGTAGGTGATGACGCGGTAGCCAGCGGCGATCAGCTCGCGGGACTGCCGCTCCCAGCTGTGGCCGTCGAGTGGGTAGCCGTGGATGAGCACGATCGGCTGGCCGGTCCCGTGGTCTTCGTAGTAGAGCTCGATCGGCGTGCTGTTCTCGGTTCCGACGGTGATGGTAGCCATTGCCATACTCCTGAAATCAGCTGGAGAACGGTCGTTCTCCGGACTGTGCACTACGCTAGAGAACGAACGTTCTCAGCGCAAGGGGTAAGACCATGATCGACGACACAGAAGCTCGAGAGCGGGTGCTGGAAGCAGCCGACCGACTCTTCTATGCACGTGGAGTTCAGTCCGTGGGCATGGACGCGGTCCGAAGCGACGCGGGGATATCCCTGAAACGGATCTACTCCCTGTTCCCCTCCAAGGACGACCTGATCGTCGGTGTCCTGCACCGCCGCAGGGCTCAATGGAACGAAGGCATCGCCGCCAGCGCCGAGAACGCGGTCACCGCACGCGAGAAGGTCCTGTCCGTCTTCGATTTCCTCGACATGTGGTTCCGCCAGCCGGACTTTCACGGCTGCGCCTTCATCAATATTTTCGGTGAACTGAGCGCTGGCTCGCCGAACGTCACTCGCGCGGTGCACGAACACAAAGACGGCTTCCAGCGATACCTCGCTCAACTGGTCCACGACGCGGGCGCACCCGAGTCCGTCGCTGCGCAGATCGCGATCCTCGTCGAAGGGGCCCAGACCACCGCCGCCATCGCAGGGCAACCTGATGCCGCCGCCCACGCCCGCGCTGCCGCGGCAACCCTCCTCGACGCCGCCTGCGGCTCTTAGCTATCGAGTCTGCGCTGCTCCCCGGCCTGGCGAGTGAGCAAAGCCGAGGCTGTCGGGGCCGGTGTCCTGGCCATGTCGTCGAAATCCACGGAACGGCTACGGTGACACCTGTGAGAGATCTTTGCGTGGACCAAGTCGGGTAACGACCAGTGAACCGTCGACGGATTCTGGCCGCTTGCGGTCGCCGGTCGCGGCGTTGGCGACGGCGAGTAGCGGCGTGAGCCACGCCGCTACTCGCGGAAAACCGCTATGGCCGAACAGATTTCGGCCGAACGCGGGCTATCGCGCGGCGGCCGCGGGAATGGCGGCGTGATCCTGCGCGCCCACCTGCGGGTAGGTCGGGTACTCGATGCCCGAGATGTACTGCACCGTCCGCACTACCTGGCACGAATAGCCGAATTCGTTGTCGTACCAGAGGTACAGGATCGCGGTGTCGCCGTCGACGATAGTGGCATTGGCGTCGACGATGGATGCCGCGCGGGATCCGATGAAATCGCTGGAGACCACATCGGTGGCGGCGGTGTAGTCGAGGTTACGGCTCAGCGGTCCGGACAGCGATACCTGTCGCAGGTATTCGAGCACTTCGCTCTTCGTGACCTCGCGCTCGAGCTGCAGGTTCAGGATCGCGACCGAAACATCCGGCGTGGGAACGCGAATCGAGTTGCCGGTGATTTTGGCCTTGAAGTCCGGCATCGCCTTCGCGACCGCGGATGCGGCGCCGGTTTCGGTGAGCACGAGGTTGAACGGCGCGGAGCGACCACGACGGTCGGCCTTGTGGAAGTTGTCCAGCAGGTTCTGGTCGTTGGTGAACGAATGCACCGTCTCCACGTGACCGCGGACGATGCCGTACTCGTCATCCATCGCCTTGAGCGGCGGCACGATCGCGTTGGTCGTGCACGAAGCGCACGAGTAGATCTGCTCGGACAGATCGAGGTCGCGGTGGTTGACGCCGTGCACGATATTCGGAACGTCGCCCTTGCCCGGGGCGGTGAGCACGACCTTCGCGATGCCGGGCTGCAGGTGCTGCGACAGGCCCTGACGGTCACGCCACTTGCCGGTGTTGTCGATCAGGATCGCCTCGTCGATCCCGAACTCGGTGTAGTCGATCGTGGTCGGATCATCGCTGTAGATGAACTTGATGACGTTGCCGTTGGCGATGATCGTGTCGTTCTCGGTGTCGACCTTGATCGTTCCATTGAACTGGCCGTGCACCGAATCCCGCCGCAGCAACGACGCCCGCTTGGCCAGATCCTCCTCGCCGCCCTTGCGCACCACCACGGCCCGCAGGTTCAGCCCGTTGCCGGACCCGACCTTCTCGATGAGCAGACGAGTGACCAGACGACCGATCCGGCCGAAGCCGTACAGCACCACGTCCCGCGGTCCCTGCGGCTCGGCCTTGTTGCCGTCGGTGACATCGGCCAGCACCGCGGCGGTGAAATCCGGAATCGACAGCCCGCGATCGTCGGTGCGATAGGCCATCACCAACCGGCCGAGGTCGATCTTGCACGGCCCCAGGTCCAACGCGCTGAGCACTTCGAGGAACGGCAGCGTCTCCTCGATCGACAGTTCCTCACCCTCGATCTGCCGCGCGAACCGGTGCGTCCGCAGAATGCTGATCACCGATTTGTTCACCAGCGACCGGCTGTGCAGGAGGATGGTCACCCCCTTCTCGCGGTACAGCCTGCCAATGATCGGAATCATCGCCTCCGCCGAAGCCTCGTGAGCGTTCCAGCGGTCAAGATGGTCGGTAGTCAACACGAGTCCCTCGGGGTGTCCTGGATCTGTACGGAGATCGATGCTATCGAGGGCCGTACTATCACAAGGCCCCGCTACCCCCCTGTGAGGTCGAGTCACAGGCGCGAAAGGGGTTGGCGGTGGAA
>NZ_BDBY01000100.1 GCF_001613225.1 Nocardia pseudovaccinii NBRC 100343 | reverse complement strand
GATGTTGTAGCGGTTCGACCACTCGCGGGCGTAGTCGAGGACTCCGTTCACGACGTCTTGTCGGTGGTCGGGACCATGCTGGTTGTGCACCGACGATAGCGCCTGACTATTGAGCATCTGGCTGGCTGAATCAACTAGGGTGGACCTACCTGCTCGCGGGCGCGGGTTGGATGCAAGCGAGTACGGCCGTTAGCCAGACAAGTGGTCACGGGATGGCACCAATGGATGACATACCAGTGCACGGCGGGGACACCGTCCGGGGGTCGGCGAATGCGTTCGGGCGTTATCGACTGTTGTCGCTGCTCGGTCAGGGTGGCATGGGCCAGGTGTGGCGGGCGCATGATTCGCTGACCGACCGGGTGGTGGCGCTTAAAGTGTTGCCCGAGCGCTTCGCCGATGACGAAGAGCTGCGCGAGCGGTTCCGCCGGGAGTGCCGGGCGGTGGCGCATTTGACCGAGCCGCATGTGATCCCCATCCACGACTTCGGCGACATCGACGGTCGGCTCTATCTGAATATGCGCTTGATCGAGGGCACCGACCTGCGCAAGGTGATCACGCGAGAAGGTGCCTTGTCGCCGCGGCGGGCAGTGGCGATCATCGCGCAGGTGGCCGGCGCGCTGCAGGCGGCCCACGACGCCGGGCTGGTTCATCGCGATGTCAAACCCACCAACATCCTGCTAGGGGCCGATGAGTTCGCCTACCTGATCGACTTCGGGATCGCCCACGCCGCCGACGACCGTACGCTGACCACGACCGGCGAGACCATTGGCACCGTCGCCTACATGGCGCCGGAGGAGATCGGCTCGGAGGTCAAGGCCGATGCCCGAGTGGACGTGTACGCGTTGACGTGCGTGCTGCATGAGTGCCTGACCGGCCGACCGCCGTTTGCGAGCACCTTGGGGATGCAGGGTGTGATGGCCCATCACCTGCACACCCCGCCGCCGCGTCCCAGCACGACTACACCCGATGTACCGACTGCGTTCGATGCGGTCATCGCCAAGGGAATGGCCAAAGATCCCGACGATCGTTACCAGACCGTGCGCGAGCTGGCCGCGGCGGTCTCCGCCGCGGTGGGCGATTCCGTGGTCAGCACCACCGGGGGCGTGGCTGCGCGCCTTGGGCGTCGAATCAGATTGTCGCCCAAGACCGCCGGGCTCCTCGCCGCCGCAGTCGTGGTCGCGGTCGTGTCCGCTGTAGCTGTGGTCGTTGGTGTCCAACGGGAATCCGGCGGCGGTGGCAACGCGCCCACACCTATCACCGGGGCCTATTCGCGACAGACTCCTCTGCCGTTCACCGACGTACCCCTACCCACTGGTGTGGCGGTCGACACGGCAGGCAACGTCTACGTCACCGACATGGGTAACGATCAAGTGATGAAGTTGGCGGCAGGCGCGTCGGCGCCGACCCCGCTGCCGTTCACCGGCCTGAAGAATCCCCAGGATGTGGCGGTCGACAGTGCGGGCAACGTATACGTCAGCGACACGAGTAACGATCGGGTGCTGAAGTTGGCGGCGGGCGCGTCGGTGCCGACCCCGCTGCCGTTCACCGGGCTGAAGGATCCCCATGGTGTGGCGGTCGACGGTGCGGGAGACGTATACGTCGCTGACCGGGGTAACGATCGAGTGTTGAAACTCGCGGCGGGCGCGGCGGCGCCGACGGCGCTGCCGTTGGCAGGGCTCCAAGGTCCCGATGGTGTGGCGGTCGACAGTGCAGGCAACGTATACGTCACCGAATTGGGTACCGAGCAGGTGACGAGGTTGGCGGTGGGCGCGTCGGCGCCGACCCCGCTGCCGTTCACCGGGCTCAAAGATCCCCAGGCTTTGGCGGTCGACAAAGCGGGAGACGTGTACGTCGTCGACTGGGGTAACAAATGGGTGGTGATGTTGGCGACGGGCGCGTCGACGCCGACCCCGCTGCCGTTCACCGGCCTGAAGAATCCCCAGGGTGTGGCGGTTGACACGGCGGGAGACGTGTACGTCACCGACCTGGGCCCCAATCCGGTGGTGAAACTCCCGGTCGGCTGAACGACCCGGACCGGCCTATTCATCGACGAGTACCGCCGGGTCTGCAGTGTCGAGTCGATCTGCCGTGCACTGTCGGCGTACGGGATTCGGATCGCGCCATGACCTGCCGCAAAGCCCGCCACCTGTCGGCCTCGCAACGAGACATTGCAGATGCCTACGCGGAGAACAATCTACGCAGAACCTGCGGCCGCCAAGGCCATGAGGTCGCGTTCTGCACCGTGGACCGGACCACGCGGGAACTCGGCATGAACGGCGTTGCCAGAGGTCGAAGGCTGCGCACCACTATTCCGGCCAAGGCCGGGCGGGCGCCGGTAGCAAGCTCAACCGCGACTTCAGCGCCGTGACGTTCGTGCCGTCTGCTCCCGCGCGATCGTCGGCTGGAACGCAGCCAGCTCGAAAAACGACCGCGCTGGTGTCAAAGGCACTCAGCACGGCCGTGTGGCGCCTGTTGTCGTGCATCGAAGGGCGACCCATGGGTAGGCGATGCTCACCCATGGGTTGCTATCGCCGACCGCGCACGTGACCGAATCTATTCAGGCAAGCCGACGAACTCTCACGTGAGGAATAGACAGCACCCAATGCAGCTCATCCCGTTCATTGTGATCATTTCAATCATTTCGATCATCGCCGTGCTCGTGGTGGCGCTCGTTCGGTATATGCGCCCTGTCCGAGAGTTCGAATCGGCCGAAAAACGTTCGAACCGCGAAATCAGCCGCGCATTGAAAGCCCGCGAGCTACCCGCAGACGCGACCGCCGAATCATGGATCCCGCGTCTCGAACAGGCGCAGAATGCAGCCTCGCGTCAGCGCGTGACTTTCTCCGGGCTCACCGCGCTGTTCACCGTGTTGCTCGCCGTCCGTCTCGGAGACGGTCTGCACCCGACAGAGTGGTGGCCGTACACATATACCGCGTCGATCGTCTGTTGGGCATGGATCGCGTATGTCGCACACCGCAATACACGCACCGCCGATCGACTGTTGCACCAACTAGGTGCCCTCCGTCTGACGTAGCGGCGGGGGCAAACGGAGTTGGCAGCTATGCCACTGTCTACCTGTACTTCTTCGGTGGGCGCAGAGGGGTTCGAACCCCCGACCGCTGGTGTGTAAAACCAGAGCTCTACCACTGAGCTATACGCCCGGGATCCGTCGGTGGGTGACCGACGGGCCGGTCTAGGACTCTAGCGCGGCGAGCGCTTTCTCCCAAGCCGCCTGGTCACGGGGCTCTCCGGGGCCGTTCATTTCGGCGAAGCGGATGACGCCGTCGCGGTCCACGACGAAGGTACCGCGGTTGGGGTAGCCGGATTTCTGGTTGAAGACGCCGAAGGATTGGGCGACGGCGCCGTGCGGCCAGAAGTCGGACAGCAGCGGGAAGACGTAGCCCTGTTCGGCGGCCCAGATCTTGTGGGTGGGCGGCGGGCCGACCGAGATGGCGATGATTTCCGCGGCGTCGTTCTGGAATTTGGGTAACTCGTCGCGGACCTTGCACAGCTCGCCCTGGCAGATGCCGGTGAAGGCGAGCGGATAGAACACGATCAGCACGTTCTTCTTACCGCGGTAATCCGAGAGCGTGACGTCCTGGTTGTTCTGATCCTTGAGTGTGAAATCCGGCGCGAGCGTGCCGACTTCCAGCGGGCCAACCTCGACTGGCATCACTGATCCTCCATCGTGTCGGGCTACACCGGGCGGTGAAACACCGCCCGGCGAAACCATAGCGAAAGCGGTCAGCGCTGTTTCGAGGGTGCCTTGGGCTGCACGAGGCGGCTGCCGGACCAGGCACCGAGGCTGATCGCCGAGGTTTGCGTCAAACCCGCGGTGGGTGCCGCTTCGGCGATATCGCTCGGATCGACATGACCAGGTTGCCCGGTCTTGGGAGTGAGCACCCAGATGAAGCCTTCGTCGGCCAGCGGACTGATGACTTCCATCAGTTCATCCGCCAGATCGCCGTCGCCTTCTCGCCACCACAGTAGGACAGCGTCGACAACCTCGTCGGAGTCTTCGTCGACCATCTCCCCACCGCTGGCCTCTTCGACATCGGCCCGCAGGTCGTCGTCGGTGTCCTCGTCCCAGCCCAGCTCCTGGACAACCATGCCGTGTGTAATGCCAAGCTTCTGAGCGTAGTTCTGCGCGTCCGCCGCGGCGACCACGGTGGTGTCCTCCTCAACTCCAGACAATAGGTAGTTGCAAGCGAACATGGTTATCGCCTCGAGCGCAAGCTGATCGGACGAAATACCCATGGAATGTCGCATTGCAACCTCGTGTCATTGGCCGATTTTCGCCACCCGACCCCGGTTCATGGGACGAATTCAGCGTTTCGGGCAAGCGTCCTTCACCGCATTGCGCGCGTCGTTGACCCGCTTGCTCGCCTCGTTGAGTGCGCCGACCGGGGCGGTGTAGGTCATCTTGCGGGTCTCCGCGGCGAGCTGGCGTGCGGCGGCGACGTATTCGGCGAACTTGGCCTGCAGATCGGTGGGCAGTGCGCCGTTGGCGTTGTTCACTCCGGTCTCGACCTTGGTCGCCGCGTCCTCGAGCGTCTTGGCGGCGGTATCGCGCTTGGCGTTGTAGTCCGCGGCGTTCGCGTCGTGCGCGTCTACGAATTCGTTGTACTTCGAAACGCCGACGCCTGTAGTCGTGGGGAATTGACCGCAGTTGTCGCTGATCGCCTGCGCCTGGGCCGCGGCCTTGCGCGAGGAGGTCGCCGCGGCGGAGGAAGCGGCCGCCTCGGTCTTGTAGGCGGCTAGCTCCGAGGCATTCGGATTGGCAACGCCGTCAACGTGTTTCGCGCATCCCGCGATGGTCAGCCCGACCACGACCGCCGCTGCCGCGCACACCGCTCCGAACCCGCGTGGGTCCAGCACCTTCATCGTCCTCCGTGCCTCTCTGTGTCATCGGCGGTCCTCGACTCACGTTCCCTGCGGAACCGTACTGCAGATGCCCCTGACATGATGACCTGGGCCACAACTTCCGCAAGGATGGAGGTGCGCCCGAACCTTTCGTAAAACGGGTGGTCCGCCAACCAAGTGTGCCGCCCGGGGAAACAGACGCCTATCAGCTTGTCCACCCCTGTACGAGGAGCAGATTTGACCGACCTGATCCACTCTTCCGCGCCAGCGAAATCCGCCGGCACCGATTCCGCGCCGCGTGATCCGAACGGATCACAGGTGCCGCCTACGGGCGGGCGGGTGCGGGTTATCCGCGAAGGGGTGGCGTCCTATCTACCGGACATCGACCCGGAGGAAACCTCCGAATGGCTCGAATCGTTCGATAACATGCTCGACCGGGAAGGTCCGGGCCGCGCGCGTTACCTCATGCTCCGGCTGTTGGAACGCGCCGGTGAGCGTAGGGTCGCCATTCCATCCCTGACTTCCACCGACTACGTCAACACCATCCCCACCGAGAACGAGCCGTGGTTCCCCGGCGACGAAGAGGTGGAGCGGCGCTTCCGGGCCTGGATCCGCTGGAACGCGGCGATCATGGTGCACCGGGCGCAGCGTCCCGGCATCGGTGTCGGCGGCCATATCTCGACCTACGCGTCCTCTGCGGCGCTCTACGAGGTCGGCTTCAACCACTTCTTCCGCGGTAAGGACCATTCCGGCGGCGGCGATTCGATCTTCATCCAGGGTCACGCCTCGCCCGGCATCTACGCCCGCGCCTTCCTCGAGGGCCGGTTGAGCACCGACCGGATGGACGGTTTCCGGCAGGAGTACAGCCATGGCGGTCCGGGCCACGGCCTGCCCTCGTATCCGCATCCGCGGTTGATGAACGACTTCTGGGAATTCCCGACGGTGTCCATGGGCCTGGGCCCGATGAACGCCATCTACCAGGCGCGGTTCAACCACTACCTGCACGATCGCGGTATCAAGGACACCTCCGATCAGCACGTCTGGGCGTTCCTGGGCGACGGTGAGATGGACGAGCCGGAATCGCGCGGCCTGATCCAGGTTGCCGCCAACGAGGGGCTGGACAACCTGACCTTCGTGATCAACTGCAACCTGCAGCGTCTCGACGGCCCGGTGCGCGGTAACGGCAAGATCATCCAGGAGTTGGAGTCGTTCTTCCGTGGCGCGGGCTGGAACGTCATCAAGGTGATCTGGGGCCGGGAGTGGGACGCGCTGCTCGGCGCCGACCGCGACGGCGCGCTGGTGAACCTGATGAACACCACCGCTGACGGTGACTACCAGACCTACAAGGCCAATGACGGCGCCTACGTGCGCGACCACTTCTTCGGTCGCGACCCGCGCACCAAGGCCCTGGTTCAGGATCTTTCGGATCAGGAGATCTGGAACCTCAAGCGCGGCGGTCACGACTACCGCAAGGTCTATGCCGCCTACGCGGCCGCGATGGCGCACAAGGGCCAGCCGACGGTGATCCTGGCCAAGACCATCAAGGGCTACACCCTCGGCAAGCACTTCGAGGGCCGAAATGCCACGCACCAGATGAAGAAGCTGACCCTGCAGGATCTCAAGGACTTCCGTGACCTGCAGCGGATTCCGATCTCCGACGCCGAACTGGAGAAGGATCCCTACCTGCCCCCGTACTACCACCCGGGCATGCAGGCGCGCGAAATCCAGTACATGCTCGACCGCCGCAAGGCGCTCGGCGGTTTCCTGCCCGAACGGCGCGCCGCGGCAAAGCCGCTGCAACTGCCCGGCGACGAGGCGTACAAGTCGGTGCGCAAGGGTTCGGGCAAGCAGAACGTGGCCACCACCATGGCCCTGGTTCGGCTGATGAAGGAGTTGCTGCGGGACAAGGAGATCGGCAAGCGGATCGTGCCGATCATTCCGGACGAGGCCCGTACCTTCGGTATGGACTCGTGGTTCCCTTCGTTGAAGATCTACAACCGCCTCGGGCAGTTGTACACCTCCGTCGACGCGGAATTGATGCTTGCCTACAAAGAGAGTGCCGTCGGGCAGATTCTGCACGAGGGCATCAACGAGGCCGGATCGACCGCATCGTTCACCGCGGCGGGCACCTCGTACGCCACGCACGGTGAGCCGATGATCCCGCTCTACATCTTCTACTCGATGTTCGGTTTCCAGCGCACCGGCGACGGATTGTGGGCGGCGGCGGACCAATTGGCGCGCGGCTTCGTGCTCGGGGCAACCGCCGGGCGAACCACGCTGACTGGCGAGGGACTGCAGCACAACGACGGCCACTCGCTGCTGCTCGCTTCCACCAACCCGGCCGTGGTCACCTACGATCCGGCGTTCTCCTTCGAGATCGCGCACATCGTGCGGGACGGTCTGCGTCGCATGTACGGCGGCGGCACACCGCAGCCCGGTCCCGGCGCACTGCCCGGCACGCATCCGCACGGATCCGCGGGCGGATTCGGCGGCGAGGACATCTTCTACTACATCACCCTCTACAACGAGCCGTATGTACAGCCCGCCGAGCCCGACGATCTCGATATCGCCGGACTGCTCGAGGGCCTCTATCTGTACAAGCGGGGCGGCGAGGGCAATGTGCGCGCACAGATCCTGGTCTCGGGTGTCACGGTGCCCGACGGTGTGCGGGCCCAGGCGCTGCTCGCCGAGGAGTGGGGCGTGCAGGCCGATGTCTGGTCGGTGACCTCGTGGGGTGAGCTCCGCAAGGAGGCACTCGACAAGGAGGTCGCTCAGCTGCGCAACCCGGGCACCGATGCGGGCGTCCCGTACGTCACCCAGGCGCTGGCCCGGGTCGAGGGTCCGTATGTGGCCGCGACGGACTGGATGCGCGCGGTGCCGGATCAGGTGCGCAAGTGGGTGCCCGGCGACTTCACCACGCTCGGCACGGACGGTTTCGGCTTCTCCGATACCCGGCCTGCCGCGCGCCGCGTCTACAACGTGGACGCGCAGTCGATCGTGGTCGCGGCTCTGGCCGCACTCGGCCGCACCGGCAAGATCGATCCGGCCAAGGCCGTCGAGGCCGCGGCCCGATACCGCATCGATGACGTCGCCGCCGCGCCGAAGTCGGCTCCCGGCACCGAAGATGAACTCGCATAGCGGACGATTGGATGGTGGAACGTAAACCGCCGCGGCCGCGTCGGATCTCCGAAGGCTCCTCCGAGCACGAGGTGTATCTGCCGACGGGCGCGCTCTCCCCGAACCGGCAAACCCGCGACCCGCTGCCGGACACGCTGCTCAAACGCGTGAAGCAGTTCTCCGGACGCCTCTCCACCGAGGCGGTCGGGTCGATGCAGGATCGGTTGCCGTTCTTCGCCGATCTGGACGCCGCGCAGCGCGCGGGCGTGCAGATGCTGGTGCAGACCGCGGTGGTGAACTTCCTGGAGTGGCTACAGGATCCCGATAGCGATATCCGGTTCAGCCTGGATGCCTTCCAAGTGATCCCGCAGGATCTGGCGCGGCGGCTGACGCTGCGCCAGACCGTGGACATGGTCCGCGTGGCCATGGAGTTCTTCGAACAGTGGCTGCCCGCGCTCGCGCGCAATGACCGGCAGCTGGTCGCACTCACCGAGGCGGTGTTGCGCTACGGGCGTGAGCTCGGATTCGCCGCCGCCTCGGTGTACGCGAGCGCCGCGGAATCCCGCGGCGCATGGGATACCCGCCTCGAGGCGCTGGTCGTGGACGCCGTCGTCCGCGGCGACACCGGTCCGGACATGCTGTCGCGGGCCGCGACCCTGAACTGGGACGCCACCGCACCGGCGACGGTGCTGGTCGGCACGCCGCCGGGGGATCAGGGCGTCTCGATGGTCGGCTCGGTGCACACGATCGCCGCGCGGCACGGTCGCGCGGCGCTGGCCGTTGTCCAAGGTTCACGACTGGTGATGGTGGTCAGCGGGAATCTGGGCGATACCTCCTATGCCTCCCCTTTTCTCGCGGATCTACTGGCCGAGGTGTTTTCCGACGGTCCGGTGGTGATCGGCCCGACCATGCGCACCCTCGGCGCGGCGCATGCCAGCGCGGTGGAGGCACTGGCCGGAATGGAGGCCGTTGTCGGCTGGCGCGGGGCCCCGCGACCGGTGCACGCTGCGGAATTGTTACCCGAGCGAGCCCTTTTGGGTGACCGGGCTGCAATCGACGCGTTGAACGAGTACCTTGTCCTACCGTTGGCCGCCGCCGGATCGGCGCTGGCCGACACTCTCGAGGCCTATCTGGATTGCGGTGGCGCGGTCGAGACGTGCGCGCGTCAGCTGTACGTTCATCCAAATACCGTGCGCTATCGCCTCAAACGGATAGCGGAGATAACGGGCCGTGATCCGATGAATCCGCGGGATGCGTACGTGCTCCGGATCGCCGCCACAGTAGGTCGTTTGACACGAACCCGTAACGAATCGTCAACTCCTACCCCAGAAGTCACTCAATTCCCGGTGAGTCACGAGGGCATGTAACGGATCCAGCGAAACGGTCGATCGGCGGAACCCACATGCGCTTTTGTGGGACCCCCACAAAAGCGCTCCGCAAGGTTCATTCGCGTCGACATCTCCTGCGGCGTACCTCACAGTGTTTTCTTAGAGGTGTGATCGCGTTGTTCGCCCCTGGACAGGGGTCCCAGACACCCGGCATGCTCGCGCCTTGGCTCGACCTTCCCGGCGCGACTGATCGCCTCGCCATCTGGTCCAAGGCCTCCGGCCTGGATCTGGTTCGACTCGGCACCACCGCAACGGCGGAGGAGATCACCGATACTGCCGTTACCCAGCCGCTTGTCGTCGCCGCCGCACTGCTGGCCTTCGCGGAAATCGAGCCGGATGCACTTCCGGCCGATACTATCGTGGCCGGACATTCGGTCGGTGAATTCGCCGCCGCCGCGGTCGCCGGAGTCATCTCCGCCGACGATGCGGTGCGGCTGGCCGCCATCCGCGGTGCGGAGATGGCCAAAGCATGTGCTCTCGAGCCGACTGGTATGTCCGCGGTGCTCGGTGGCGATGAGGCCGCCGTGCTCGCCCGGCTCGAAGAGCTCGAACTCGTCCCGGCCAACCGCAATGCCGCGGGTCAGATCGTGGCCGCCGGACGTTTGACCGCCCTGGCGGAACTCGCCGCCGATGCGCCCGAGAAAGCGCGGGTGCGTGCGCTGCCCGTCGCGGGTGCGTTCCACACCGCGTTCATGGCCCCGGCCCAGGACGCTGTGACGGACGCCATATCCAAGATCACACCGAACGAGCCGACCAGGACCCTGCTTTCGAACTTCGACGGCAAGGCGGTTACCTCCGGAGCCGATGCTGTCGCTAAGCTCGCGGCGCAGGTCACCCGGCCCGTCCGGTGGGACCTGTGCACCGAGACCGTCCGGCAAGCGGCGGTCTCGGCAGTGGCGGAGCTGCCGCCGGCGGGCACGCTCGTCGGCATTGCAAAACGGGAACTGAAAGGCACGCCAACACTGGCCCTGAAGACCCCCGAAGACCTCCCCGCGTTGGCCGGGTTCACCACTTCCGGCTAGCTTTCCCCCCGCGACCGTGTAACCCAATACGCGATCGTGACCGAGCGGACGGTAACCATCGGCTCGCTCGATTCGAAAAACAACAGTGAAGCCCTACAAAGTAGATAAGAAGGGAGCCACGAAGTGGCCGCTCTGACCCAGGAACAAATCGTCGAGGAACTCGGCAAGATCATCGAAGAGGTGACCGGTATCGAGCCCTCCGAGGTAACGATCGAGAAGTCCTTTGTCGATGACCTGGACATCGACTCGCTGTCCATGGTCGAGATCGCGGTGCAGACCGAGGACAAGTACGGCGTGAAGATCCCGGATGAGGATCTGGCCAGCCTGAAGACGGTCGGCGACGCTGTCGGCTACATCCAGAAGCTCGAGGCCGAGAACGCTGAGGCGGCCGCGGAGCTCAAGGCCAAGTTCGACGCCGAGTAGGGCCGACACCGTGACCACTCCTTCCACCTTGAATGGGAATTTCCCCAATGTCGTCGTCACGAGTATGGCGGCGACCACGTCGATCGCTGGTGATGTCGATGCGACGTGGAAGGGACTCCTCAACGGCGAGAGCGGAATCGACGTTCTCGAGGACCCCTTCGTCGAGGAGTACGACCTTCCGGTCCGCATCGGCGGTCACCTGAAGGTCCGGCCAGAGACCCTGCTGAGCCGTGTCGAATGTCGGCGCATGGCCTACGTCGAGCAGCTCGCGACCGTACTCGGTCGCGAGGTCTGGCAGAACGCGGGCAGCCCCGAGGTCGACCCGGAGCGTCTGGGTGTGGCGATCGGTACCGGGCTCGGTGGCGGTGATGCGCTCATCGACTCGGTCGACAAGCTGAAGAACGGTGGCTATCGCAAGATTTCGCCGCTGGCTGTTCAGATGGTCATGCCGAATGGTCCGTCGGCCGTCGTCGGTCTCGAATTGAAGGCCAGGGCAGGAGTGGTCACTCCGGTCTCGGCATGCTCATCGGGCTCCGAGGCCATCGCCAATGCGTGGCGAATGATCGTCATGGGTGACGCCGATATGGTCGTCACCGGTGGCGTCGAGGGTTTCATCGACGCGGTGCCGATCGCGGCATTCACCATGATGCGCGCGATGAGTACCCGCAATGACAATCCGAAGGGCGCCTCGCGTCCCTTCGACAAGGATCGTGACGGTTTCGTCTTCGGTGAGGCCGGTGCGCTGATGGTCCTCGAGACAGAGGAGCACGCCAAGGCTCGTGGCGCGACGATCCACGCGCGCCTGCTCGGCGCCGGTATCACCTCCGATGGCTTCCACCTGGTCGCACCAGATCCCACGGGTGACGGTGCCGCCCGGGCGATGACCAGGGCGATGCAGACCGCGGGTCTGACGCCCAAGGACATCACCCACATCAACGCGCACGCGACCGCGACCCCCATCGGCGACACCGCCGAGGCGAACGCGATCAACAAGGCCGTGGGCAACCACGCTTCGGTGTACGCGCCGAAGTCGGCACTCGGTCACTCGATCGGCGCCGTCGGTGCGCTCGAATCGGTGCTCACCGTGCTCAGCATCCGCGACGGCCTCGTCCCGCCGACGCTGAACCTGGAGAACCAGGATCCGGAGATCGATCTGGATGTGGTGCACGGCGAGGCCCGCCGCCAGGAGATCGAGTACGCCATCAACAACTCGTTCGGTTTCGGTGGGCACAATGTCGCGCTCGCCTTCGGTCGGGCATAGCCGCCTTATCGACTGCACAACGATCACCGGTGGGGTCGACCAACGCCAAAGTCGGTCGACCCCACCGGTGTTCGACATACGCAGCCGCAGTAGCGGCGCACTTCCTTGAGGTGAGGAGAAAACGCGATGACGATTGTGGCTCCCGCGTTCCGACCAGAAACTGCCACCGATCCGCGTGACCCGCTCGGGCGGCTCCAGCGCTTCTTCGATCCCGGAACCGTGCTACCGCTGCACCCGCGCGACAAGTCCGGTGTGCTCGCCGCGATCGGTGAGGTGGACGGTGTCCGCACGGTTGCCTACTGCTCCGACGCCACCGTCATGGGTGGCGCGATGGGTGTGGAGGGTTGCAAGCACATCGTCGACGCGATCGACACCGCCATCGATTCCGCGATTCCGGTGGTCGGCATCTGGCATTCCGGCGGCGCTCGCCTGGCCGAGGGTGTCGAGGCGCTGCACGCGGTCGGTCTGGTCTTCGAGGCCATGGTTCGCGCGTCCGGCCTGGTGCCGCAGATTTCGGTGGTGCTCGGCTTCGCGGCCGGTGGCGCCGCCTACGGTCCGGCGCTGACCGACATCGTGATCATGGCGCCGGAGGGGCGGGTCTTCGTGACCGGTCCCGATGTGGTGCGCAGTGTGACCGGTGAGCAGGTCGATATGGCCACCCTGGGCGGTCCGGAGACACACGGCAAGAAGTCCGGTGTCACCCACATCGTCGCCAATGACGAGGCCGATGCGCTGCACCGTGGTCGGCGCCTGGTGTCGATGTTCGCCGAGCAGGGCGAATTCGATCTGGTCGCGGCCGCGCACGGTGATGTCGATCTGAAGGCGATGATGCCGGAATCGGCCAAGCGCGCCTATGACGTGAAGCCGATCGTCCACGAGTTGCTCGACAACGTCGACGGCGAGTCCTCGTTCGAGGAGCTGCAGGGCGGTTACGCGCGCAGCATCGTCACCGGTCTCGGACGGCTCGGCGGGCGCACCGTGGGCGTGCTCGCCAACAATCCGATCCGCCTCGGTGGCTGCCTGAACTCCGAAAGTGCCGAGAAGGCCGCGCGTTTCGTGCGGTTGTGCGACGCGTTCGGCATTCCGCTCGTGGTGCTCACCGATGTGCCCGGGTACCTGCCCGGTGTCAGCATGGAGTGGGAGGGTGTGGTGCGGCGCGGCGCGAAGCTGCTGCACGCATTCGCCGAGGCCCGGGTGCCGCGGGTCACGCTGGTCACCCGCAAGATCTACGGTGGCGCCTACATCGCGATGAATGCCCGTTCGCTCGGTGCGACCGCGGTGTACGCCTGGCCCGGTTCCGAGGTCGCCGTGATGGGCGCCAAGGCCGCGGTTGGCATCCTGCACAAGAAGGCCCTCGCGGCCGCGCCGGAGGAAGAGCGTGAGGCGCTGCACGAGCGTTTGACGGTCGAGCACGAGCGCATCGCCGGTGGTGTCGAGCGGGCCATCGCGATCGGTGTCGTCGACGAGGTCATCGATCCGGCCAAGACCCGCAGCACCATTGCCGCGGCATTGGCGGCGGCGCCGGTGCGCAAGAGTCACCACAAGAACATTCCGCTGTAAATCCAGCGGCGAAAGCGGGCTTCGGGATTTCCCGGGGCCCGCTTTTGGTTCGTATTGTTCTCGATATCGGACCTGGGGTGACGGGCATATATCGATCGGGTTTCCGCGCGGCAATGTAGTTGAAACTTTGGTGATACGAATAACTCGTACGTTGCGCGCATGAGCGTGACGATCGAATCCACCGCAGCAACCGACCTGGTGCGCAAACCGCCCTGGTATCGATCGCTATTCCTGCAACTGCTGGTGGCGATCGTGGCCGGAATTCTGGTCGGCAAGCTGTGGCCCGACTTCGGGGCGGATCTCAAACCGCTGGCCGACGGATTCATCAAGCTGATCAAAATGGTGATCGCGCCGATCATCTTCTGCACGGTGGTGCTGGGCATCGCCCATGTCGGCGATATGAAGTCGGTGGGCCGGATCGGTGTGAAGGCGCTGATCTACTTCGAGGTGATCACCACCTTCGCACTGCTCTTCGGTTTGCTGGTCGGCAACCTGGTGCGACCGGGTGCGGGCTTTCATGTCGACGCGCAGACCCTGGCGACCGGTGCCGAGAAGATCGCCAAGTCCACCAAGAACGGCGAGCTGCCGCATACCGTCGACTTCTTGCTGAATATCATTCCGGCATCGGTGATTTCGGCATTCGCGGAGAATGCGCTGCTACAGGTTTTGTTCTTCGCGGTGCTGTTCGGCTTGGCGTTGGCGAAGTTCGGCGAACACCGGGGGACGGCAGCCGGCGGAGCCGGTGGGGTGGGTAAGAATAGCCCGCCGGTCATTCTGGAGGCGGTCGATCACATCGGGAAGATCTTCTTCACGATCATCGGCTGGATCATGAAATTGGCGCCCCTTGGTGCGTTCGGCGCGATGGCCTACATCGTTGGGCAGTACGGACTTTCCGCGCTCAGCAGCTATGGCAAGCTGATCGCCTGTTGCTATGGGGCGGCCGTGTTGTTCCTGCTGGTGCTCGCGGTGGTCGTGCGGGTTTTCGCGGGGGTGAGCCTGTGGAAGCTCCTCAGATACATCAAGGACGAACTGTTTCTCGCGCTCGGCACCGCGTCGACCGAGGTGGTGCTGCCGCGGATCATGATCAAGCTGACCGAAGCCGGTTGCTCACGAGCCACTACCGGGCTGGTGATACCGACCGGATATTCGTTCAATCTCGACGGTGCGACGCTGTATCTGTCCATCTGCGTGCTGTTCTTGGCGCAGGCGCTCGGGGTGGATCTGAGTCTCGGCGAGCAGATCACGGCCGTCGGCGTGCTGATGTTGACCTCGAAAGGTATGGCGGGCGTGCCGGGTTCGTCATTCCTGGCGCTGTCGGCGACGATCACCGCGATCGGGCACGGATCGATTCCGGTGGCTGCGGTCGCACTGCTGCTCGGGGCGGATCGGCTGATGGATTCGATGCGGGTCACGGTGAATCTGCTCGGCAATTGCGTCGCGACATTTGTGGTCGCGAAGTGGGAGGGGCAGTTGGATTCGGAGCGGATGCGCAAGGTGCTGGACGGGGAGGAGGTGCCGCCGTTGGAAGACAAGGATCCGATGGTCGCCTACACCGCTGAAGAAGCTTGACCTCGGTGCCCGGCGGGCAAAGCCGCCGCCGGGCGCCGCGGGCTCGGTAGCATCGACAGGTGCGCTACGAGGAACTTGCCGATGAGCCGTGTTCGATCACACGGCCGCTGGTGATCCTGGGCGATCGCTGGACCCTGGTGATCCTGAAATATTCGTTCGCGGGCGTCCGGCGGTTCAACGCGTTCCAGAGCGCGCTCGGCATCTCCCGGAGCCGGTTGCAGGATCGGCTCGATCGGCTGATCGAGCACGGGATTCTGGTCAAACAGAAGGCGTCCGTCGGCACGCACGAGGAGTACCGGCTGACGCCGAAGGGACACGATATCTACCCGATCCTGATGGCGATCCGGGATTGGGGCGATACCTACATGGCACCCGACGGTCCGCCGGTGCACTACCGTCATTCGGACTGCACCGGCGAAGGACATATCAAACTCGAATGTGACTCCTGCGGAACCGAACTCACCGCACGCGACATCTCCGCCGAGCCGGGTCCCGGCTTTACCTCCGAAGACGGACGTCAGGCTGGCTGACCGGCGGCGGCCCGATTATGAACCGAGGCGGGCCTTTTCGGAGGGGTTGTCGCGGCTGACGCACTCCTGGTACGGGTTCGGGGTGCCGATGTGCTCCTGGCAGTCCCAGGTGCTGGTGCCGACCGTGATGGGGATGACGAAGCCGACGTCCCACAGATCCGATTGCACGGCATAGGCATTGGTGACCGCGATGGCGGTGGGGCAGGCGGCGTCGCCCCTGGTGGTGACGGCCGAGACGGCCAGGTCGAAGGGGCCCGCGCCGCAGGAGATCGTGGTGGGCTCGGCGACCGGTGGGGTGGTCGGCGGCGAGGTGGTGATTGTGGTCGGCGGCTCGGTGGTCGGGGTTGCCGCATAGGTGGTGGTGGGGTGTGTGGTTGTCGCACGCGCGGTGGTGCTCGTGGCCTTGGCGCTGTTGTTGTTCTCCTTGTCGCAGGCCGCCAGGCCGAGCATGAGAACCGCGGCCGCGATGACTGTCGAGAGTGCACTGATGGAACGCATAAAAGCCGACCTCCTCGTTGTGCAATCAACGGCAGGGGGTTGCCGAACCCACCCCCGATTCGTTCCGCCACCCTAGCGCGGTGGGCAAGCGCACGGGCGATGTTCCGTCGGGGTGCCGATCAGGGGTACAGGTCGGGCGGCCCAGCCCGGTCGGAGGTCTCCGATCGGTGGGTACGTGGGGGATACACGATGTCGGGGGCCTGCGAAACAACGATCGCGGCGTCAGGCGCTGTGCCAGGTTGCGACCTGGTCCAGGTCTTCGCGGGCGGTGCGGAAGGCATTGACCGGGTGGTCCGGGTCCGGATAGCCGAAGGAGATCGCGGCGACCACTCGGCGGTTTTCGGGCAGGTCGAAGTAGGTGCGCAGGAAAGGGGAGTAGGAGGCGAGGGCGGCTTGGGGTGCGGCACCGAGGCCGAGGCTCTGGGCCGCGAGCAGGAAGGTGCCGATGTAGAGGCCGCAGTCGATGGCGCCGTAGACGCCGAGGTCGGCTTCGGTGGTGACGATCGCGACGTGCGGGGCGTCGAAGAGTTCGAAGTTGCGCATGGCTTGGCGCATGGTGCCTGCCTGATCTCCCTTCACGATGCCGACGCTGTCGTAGAGCTGTAGGCCGCATGCGCGTCGACGGTCGCGGTAGGCGCCGGTGTACCGCGCGGGAAAGGCGAAATCCGGTTCCGGTGCGGCGATTGCGACGTGTTCGAGGAGTTCCTTGCGGAATCGGTCGGTGCCCGCGCCCTCGGTGAGGACGATCTGCCAGGGCTGGGTATTGCACCAGGACGGGGTGCGCTGAGCCAGTCGCAGTAGCGCCTCGATGGTGTCGCGGGGGACCCGGTCGGATTTGAACTGACGGCAGGTCGATCTGGTGTCGAGGATGTGGCTCAATGCCGTGAACTCGTCGGTCTGCAGGCTGGTCGGGCTCATGGGCACCCTCTCGAATTGGTCTTATTTCGAGACTGAACGCTAGCATCTGTGGTCTCGTTTTGGAACCGGCGAGGGGGGATCATCGGGCGTATGGTGTTGGCTGCCGAAGTTAATATGGCGGTTACATTCGTGGAACCGGTTGGGGTGCATAAGCATTGACCGGGCTCGAAAGCGAAAATGCTTGGCCCACTTCGGGATACGCGGCGCACCGAGCGCCGGAAGCGAGGTTCGGGCGGTCGGGGTAATTCGGTGAAAGGTGCCACGCGGGTCCGATTCGGCTCGTAGTCTCCCGGCTAGACTGAAAAGCAAATGCTCCTGATTTATACTGGAACGGGGATTGTCTTGAAGGTTCGTCTTGCGGCCGTGTTCGCCTGCGGTGCAGTGCTTCTCGGTGTCACCGGATGCAGCGGGGGTACCCAATCGCATGGCGATCACACCCCAACCAGTGTGCCGGTTGAGACCAGTGCACCGGCGCCGACCAGCGCCGCGCTCCAGTCGACCATCGCATCCGAAGCCCCGGCTCCGCCCGCGCCGGAAGCGACATCGGTAGCGCCGCCGCCCGCCGCGGCACCGGAACCGCAAGCGCCACCGGCTGTGCAGGCGCCGCAGCCCGAACCCGCCAAGCCCGCACCGACATTGACCGCCCCCGGATTCGAACCGCGCGCGGGCTACTGACAGCGGAGGAACACCGTGAACAGCAAGCTCTCTCGTCGTTGTGCCAGATGGCTCGGGGTGGTGACGGCGACCGTGGCGGCTGTGGCCGGATTGCCCGCGGCGGAGGCGGCTCCGCCCGCCGCGCCGGGTAGCGCCCTGGTGGTGCTCGGCGATTCATTCGCCGCCAATGGGTTTCGCTGGGAAGCCGATGCGAAGGAGTGTCTGCGCGGACCGACTTCGTGGCCGACACAGCTGAGCCGATTGATGGGTGTCGCGGGTGGCTCCGACTTCGTGGACGTGTCGTGCTCCGGCGCGGCGATCGAGACCGAGCGGGGTTATTCGCTGGTACAGGAGGCGATCAACGCCGATAAGGCGGGGGCATTCGGGCCGCGAACCAAGTTGATCGCAGTGCAGTTCGGGCTCAACGACACCTGGGGAGCGAATCCGGCCACACTGTGGACCTCGCTGGTTCCGTGCATCTTCAATGTCGCCGAGGGGTGTGGGTTGGAGGCCGCCGCACAGGGGCGGATCACCGACTATCGGGGTGTATCGGGTGCGCAGTATGCCGAACGCATCCGCGCGGTGGTCGAATATCTGCGGTACTACGCGCCGCAGGCGAAGGTCGTGTTGGTCGGCTATCCCGAATTGTTCCCGGCCGGGCAGAGTTTCACCTGCGTCAGCGTGCTCGGCGTCGGGCAGTACGTGCAGCCGCGGGGTGCCGGGCTGGTCGAATATCTGGATCGCATCGATGCGGCGCAGCGGGACGCGGCGACGCAGCTCGGAATCGAATACTTCGACTCCAGGGCGCTGACGGCCGGTCACGGATTGTGTTCGGCGCAGCCATGGTTGAACGGTGTGCTCGATCCGCGCGCGGATCCGGTCGGGATTCCGTTTCATCCATCGGCGCACGGGGATTCGGTGATCGCTGGAGCGCTGTACGAGCGGTACGGCAAGTGAGGACCGAGCCCACGGCGGACCCCGCCGAGGCACGGCCCGCACTCCCTTCGCTGACCGGTGCGCGATGGTGGGCCGCGTTCGCGGTATTCCTGTTGCACGCCTTGGTTTTTCTGCCGGTCTATCCATTTCAGAAGTCCGAGTTGTTCCGGCAGATCCACCAGGTGATGCCGATGCAGCTGGGCGCGGCCGGGGTCACGTTCTTCTTCGTGCTGTCCGGGTTCATCATCTATTGGTCGTTCCGGCCCGGAAATTCGGTGCCGCGCTTCTATTGGCGGCGGGTGCTGAAGATCTATCCGACGCATCTGGTTGCGACGGTGGCCTTCATCGTGGTCGCGAGTGTGCCACTGTCGCGGCTGGTGGTGTGGGCACCGAATGTGCTGCTGATCCACACCTGGGTGCCGAAGTGGACGACGGTGGGCGGGCTCAATGTGCCGTCCTGGTCGCTGGGTGCGGAAATGCTTTTCTACCTGAGCTTTCCGCTCGCCTTGCCGCTGGTGCGGCGCATTCGCGGGGAGCGCGTGTGGTGGGTGATCGCCGGTTTGCTCGTGCTGATCCTCGCGCTGCATACGGCGTACTTCCTGTGGGTACCGGGTCCGAAGGGCATCGCGAATGCCTTTGCGCCACGGCTCGTTCCGGGAGACGTGTCCCCGTACTTCGAGTTGCACGCGTCACCGGCCTGGTTCGCGCAGCCGGATATCCCGGTGGCGCCGTCCTATTGGCTCAGCTACACATTTCCGGCGTCGCGGCTGCCCGAATTCTTCCTCGGGGTACTCGCCGCGCGGCTGGTGCTGGAGGGGCGCTGGCGCAACACCCGTCTGGATCGGCCGCTGCTGGCCTTGGCCGTCGCCTTCGCGGCCACCTGGGTGGTGCCGGTGAACTACAAGATGTCGGCCCTGCTGCTGGCACCGATGACCGCGGTGGTAGCGACGCTCGCGGCACGGGATCTGGCTGGTCTGCGCGGCCTGAACGCCTCGCCCAGGATGGTGTGGCTCGGCAATATTTCCTTCGCCTTCTATCTGATCCAGTTCCCGGTCATGGTGCTGATCACCCGGCTGTTCATCGGCGGACGACAGTTCGGCCCACTCGGCTGGCTCGGGTTCGCCGGGCTGAGCCTGATCGTCGCGATAGCGGCTGCGGCCGCGATCTACCGCTGGGTAGACGAACCGCTGATGCGTCGCTTCGCTGGCCGCCGCGCGGTGCGTCTGCCCGCGACGCCGCGAGATCCGGTCGACCGCGTTACCGCCTCGGTTCGGCCGTGACGAGGCAGAATCCCAGGCATGACTCCCGGCGAGCCCGCCGCGCGCGACCGCAAACGGCACGGTAGGCACTACACGCCACCCGCCCTGGCGCGCTTTCTCGCGCAGCGGCTGCTCGCACATGCGCCGCCGCCACTTGACGTCGGGACGTCGGGAGCCGCTCATGTTGTGGCGCCGGACGTGCGGGCGGCAGTGCCGGGACCTCATCAGCAGGCGCGACGGGCCGCGTTGTCCGGGGCCGGGACGTCCGATGGAGAGGTGCGGGACACGACAGCCCTCGGCGCTGGAGTGTCGGCCCCGAGCGCAGGGGTGCTACGGGTGCTCGATCCGGCCTGCGGGGACGGCGAGCTGCTGCTGGCGCTGGATCAGGTTGCGCGGGAGTTGGTGCCGGGGGTGCGGGTGGAATTGGTGGGGTATGACCTGGATGCGGCCGGGGTGGCGGTGGCCCGGGAACGGGCGGCGGCCGCGGGGGTCGCGATCGAGTGGCATATCGGGGATTTCCTGACCGAATCGGCGGGGATCGCGGCGGGGTCGTTCGATGCGATCATCACCAATCCGCCTTATGTGCGGACTCAGCAGTTGGGTGGGCCGACCGCGCAGCTGCTCAGCAAGCAGTTCGGGTTGCAGGGGCGGATCGATCTCACGCACCCGTTCGTCGCGGTCGCGCCGCGGCTGCTGCGGTCGGGTGGGGTGCTCGGGTTGCTGTGTGCCAATCGGTTTCTCACCACAAAGGCCGGTGCGAATATTCGGAGTCTGCTGCGCACCGAGTTGGCTCCGGTCGAGCTGTACGACCTCGGTGATACGAAGTTGTTCGAGGCGGCGGTGCTGCCCGCGGTCACCATCGCCACCCGGACGGCAGCCCGCGCGGTCTGCCGCTATGTTTCGGCCTACGAGGTCGATGCCGCCGAAATCGTCGGCGGAACAGATCTTTTCGAGGCGCTGGCGGCCGAACACAGTCACTGTGTCGAGCACTGCGGGCGCACTTTCGCGGTCGAGGTCGGTACGTTGGCGACGGGCGATCAGGCGGTGATTCGTTGGGCATCCGGTGATGGGAAAACGGGTGATCGAGCAAACCGAAGCGATCCGGTGGTATCGGGCCCGGTGGTCGCTTGGCGGGTTGCCGATTCCGGTCGTGGTGACGACGTGGACGCGGCGGAATCCGTTGCTCGTGACGCGGACGGGAACAGCGGCGCGTGGCGAATGTCCCGGCCGGAGGTCGACAGGTGGTTGGCCGAGGTGGAGGCGGGGACCTGGCGGACCTTCGGCGCCGTGGGGCGGATTCGGGTGGGGATCAAGACAACTGCGGATCGGGTGTTCATTTCCGATCGGTGGGCGCAGGTGCGGCCGCGGCCGGAGGGGGAGTTGCTATTCGATTTGATCACCCATCAGGATGTCGATCCGTGGCGGATCTCGCGTGCGCGTGACGTACAGGTGCTGTATCCGTACGACCCTGCGCAACCCGCACGGATGCCGGTTGACCTGCGAGAATTTCCCCGGGCCGCGGCATATTTGGAGTCGCATCGGGAGACCTTGGCAGGCCGGAAGTATCTGACCGACAGCGGCAGACAGTGGTTCGAGATCTGGGTGCCGCAGCGACCGCATCTATGGCGGGTGCCGAAGGTGGTCTTTCCCGACATCAGCGAGCGGCCGCGATTCGCCCTGGATCGGTCCGGGGCGGTGGTGAACGGGGATTGCTATTGGATATCGCTGGCCGATCTCGGTGTGGACGGCGCCGCGGAGCGGTTGGCGTATTTGCTGATGGGCGTCGCGAATTCGGCGTTGGGCCTGCGGTTCTACGATGCGGTGTGCGGGAATCGGCTGTATTCGGGTCGGCGGCGGTGGATCACCCAGTATGTGTCGCGGCTGCCGCTGCCGGATCCGACCACGATGCGGGCGGGTGGCGTCGTCGAACTGGTGCGGGAATTCGTCGACGACGGCAGGGAGCCCGACGCGAATTCGCTCCGCCTGCTCGATGAATGGGTGGCGGCGGCCTTCGGCACCCGGATGTTCGAAATGCGTTGAGTTATGCGGTGGCCCGGACACCGACCATCGGCAGCAACGTGCGTCGCGCGAAATCTCGACCCGCCGCCACATCATCGATCGGAATGAGCCCGTCGGGCGTCAATGCCAGCGACAGGGCCAGCCGCGCCATGATCTCGGCGACGAGTTCGAAGTCGAAATCGTCATCCGCACCGCTGCGGAGTTCGCGCAGTTTCTCCGCCAGATAGCTGCGCCCGACTGCGATGATCGGTCCGGCCTCGGTGGTCAGTCGGGGCAGGATGAGATCGGGTTCGGTGCGCAGCAGTCGCCGCAACAACTCGTTGCCCGCGATCTCGGTGATGACCGCGACGAAGATCTCGATCAACTGTTCCTCGACGCCGTCGACCTTCTGCACCCGCTTATCGATCTCGGCGACGAAACGCTGCGCCTCGCGCACGCTGACAGCCTCAACCAGATCGTTCTTCGATTCGAAGCGGCGATACAGGGTGGCCGGGCTGATTCCGGCGCGCCGGGCGATCTCGCCCATGCTGGTGCGTTTGATGCCGAAGTCCAGGAACGCCGACAGCGCGCTCTCCAGCAGCTTCTCACCGTCGCTGACGGGCTTTTCCAGGATGCGCTGCAGGATGGGCGGAACGGTCGGCATCGAAGCTCCAGTCGAATCGGCTCGCCGACGCCGATGGTGTCTGGGCGTCGCGACGGTGCGGGTGCGTGCCGTTCATTATTTCACCGGGTCGCGGCGGTTCGACCGCGGATCGGCACCAGAGCTCGACCGACGACAGGCAGACGCGCGACTATGTGCGCGGCAGATCCAGTTCCGCCATCTCCTTTTCGATCGCATTGGCGGCGAAATCCACCCCGCTGGAGCGCAACTCGTGCACTCGCCGCTGTAGCGCCTCGATCCCACCCGGCTGGGCCGCGATATCGGCCACGCTGATCCGCCCCGACGGCCGGTGCATACTCTGCTGCACGTACGCCACCGTGTTACCTCCTGCCTGCACGCCCTGCGGCCACCATCCCGGTGGGCTCGCCTCCGCGCTACAGGCCACTCGACAGCTGTGTCGGCGGGAGACCCCGGGATACCGGGCACGCTGGCAGAATGCTATCAGCGATTTAGTTTGGTCAATTGATCAGTGTGCTCTGTCTCACACCTGTTTCGCGTCTCGGTGGTTGGCCATGTTGTGTAGGTACACAGCGCTGTTGATTCGGATCCCGTCCTGCTCGGCCTCGCTCAACTCGCGACGCACCTTGCCGGGCACCCCCGCGACCAGCGAGCCGGGCGGAATCTGCGCACCCTCCGGAATCAGGGCATTGGCGGCGATCAGGCTGCCCGCGCCGATGACCGCGCCATTGAGCACCGTGGCGCCCATGCCGACGAGCACATCGTCGCCGACGGTGCAGCCGTGCAGGATCGCATTGTGTCCCACCGAAACTCCGGTGCCGACGGTGAGCGGGAAGCCGGGGTCGGCGTGCAGTACGCACCCGTCCTGAATATTGGTGCGCGCGCCGACGCTGATCGCCTCGAGGTCACCGCGCAGTACCGCGCTGTACCAGATGCTCACCTCGGCGGCGAGTTGCACGCGTCCGATTACGGTGGCGTTCGGTGCGATCCACGCGGTCTCGTCGATTTCGGGCGTATGTCCGCTTACCTCGATCCTCATGCCGAAAACATAAGGGGACCGAAAGCGGCGGACCCGACGGGGGTGGGCGAACGCGGCTGGAGCTGGCTACTCCGCCGGGACCGGTGTGCCCGAGAACAGCGCCCGGTGCGCGGCCGGGCTGGTGCCGAGAATGCGGTGGAAGTGGTGGCGCAGGCTGACCGCGGTGCCGAAGCCGGTCTCGGCGGCAATGCGATCCATGGTGTCGGTGGTGGATTCCAGGAGCAGCCGGGCGCGGTCGGCGCGTTGTTGCAGCAACCATTGCTGCGGGCTGTTGCCGGTGCGTTCGCGGAAGCGGCGGGTGAAGGTGCGTCGCGACATGAGCGCGATGCGAGCCCAATTGTCCAGGTCGATCGGTTCGCCGAGATTCGTTCGCGCCCAGACCATTGCGCGTTCGATCGGATCGTCGTCGGCGGCTTCGGGCACGGCGACCGGTATGTACTGGGCCTGGGAGCCGCTGCGGTGCGGTGCGGTCACGAGCGACCTGGCCAGTTCGGTGGCGGCCCGGCTGCCGAGGTCGTCGCGGACCAGGTGCAGGCAGCAGTCGAGGGCGGCGGCGACGCCCGCGGAGGTGACGATGTCGCCGAGGTCGGTCCAGAGGGTGTCGGCGCGGACTCGGACCTTCGGATAGGTCGCCGCCAAATCGGCGGCCGCGGCCCAGTGCGTGGTGATTTCCCGACCGTCCGCCAGACCGCTCGCCGCCACCGCGAAGGAACCCAGGCACAGGCCGACGATCCGGGCACCCCTGGCGTGAGCTCGATGCAGTGCGTCGCGCAGTTCCGCCGAGATGCCCATATCGCGCTGCCAGCTCGGTATCACCACCATGTCGGCGCGCTCGAAGGCGTCGAGTCCGGTCTGCACGACGATGTCGAAACCGGCCGGGGTCCGCAGGGTGCCGGGATTTTCGGCGCACACCTCGACGCGGTAGTCGGGTGTGCCCTCGGTGCCGACCCGGCCGAAGACCAGCGTCGGTACCGACAGGTGGAAGGGGATAACCCCGTCGAAGGCCAGGGCGGCGACGGAACGCATGGCCCGATCTTATCGCTAAGCGGCTCACGGGCCACTATTGATCGAATATCGGGACGACAAGTATTGATCCCATGACCGAGACGATTGCACGCACCACCATCGAAGCCCTGCACATCGGCGGGCCGACCCTGCGCTTCCGGTACGGCACCCTGACTTGGCTGACCGATCCCACCTTCGACGCCCTGGCGACTACCCCGGCCCGATCACGCTGCACAAGCTCACCGGCCCTGCCGTTTCGGTGGACCAGGTGGGGCCGGTGGACGTCGTGCTGCTGTCGCACGACCAGCACGACGACAATTTGGACCACTCCGGCCGTGAATTCCTCTCGACCGTGCCGACCGTCTTGTCGACGCCGGATGCGGCCGATCGCATCGAAGGTGTTCGGGGACTGGCGAATTGGGAGACCGTCACGTTGGGTGACGTGCGCGTGACGGCTGTGCCCGCACTGCACGGGCCCGAGGGGTGCGAGTCGCAGACCGGCGTGGTGACCGGGTTCGTATTGCAGGCCGAGGGGCTGCCGACCGTGTACGTGTCGGGTGACAATGCCTCGGTCGAGGTCGTCGAGCAGATCGTGGCGCGGATCGGCCGGATCGATATCGCGATCCTGTTCACCGGTGCCGCGAATGTCGGCCGGTTCGGCGATATCGATCTCACGCTGAACGCTCGTACCGCGGTGCAGGCCGCCGAGGCGTTGGGTGATGCGGTGATCGTGCCGGTGCATGCGGAGGGATGGGCGCATTTCAGTGAGACGCTCGAGCGCCTGGAGCGGATTTTCGGATACGCCGGGCGGGGCGCGCAGCTGCGCATTCCGAAGCTGGGTGAGACGTTCGCTGTGTGAGCGTCCTCGGAAAAACCGGCGGTGCGCTCAGCGCGGCGGTCATGGCGCCGGGACCGTCGGTGGTCCACGATGGCGATATGAGGATCGCAGTTCCGCGGGAGGTCAAGGAGCAGGAGTTTCGAGTGGCGCTGACCCCGGCCGGTGCCGGGGAACTGGTGCGGCACGGGCACGAAGTGCTGATCCAGGCCGGTGCGGGGGTGGGGTCCGGATTTTCGGATGCCGATTATGTCGCCGCCGGTGCCCGGACGGTGCCCGCCGCCGAGCAGGTGTGGTGGGAGGGCGAGTTGGTTCTGAAGGTCAAGGAGCCGATGGCCCTGGAGTATCCGAGGCTGCGGCGGGAGCAGGTGCTGTTCACCTATCTGCATCTGGCCGCGTCGCGTGAGTGCACCGATGCGATTCTGCGGTCCGGAATGACCGCGATCGCCTATGAGACGGTGCGGGCGGCGGATGGGTCGCTGCCGCTGCTCGCGCCGATGAGCGAGGTCGCGGGCAAGCTCGGCCCACAGGTCGGCGCGTATCACCTGATGGCGCCGCTCGGCGGCGCCGGGCTGTTGCTCGGCGGAGTACCGGGGGTGCTTCCGGCCGATGTGGTGGTGCTCGGCGGTGGTGTCGCGGGGACGAACGCGGCCACGATCGCGGCCGGGATGGGCGCGAAAGTCACTGTGCTGGATACGAATTTGACGCGACTGCGCGAGCTCGACGCGCGGTTCGAAGGGCGTATCTCGACGGTGGCCTCGAATACGGTCGAGGTCGAACGGGCTGTGCTGGCGGCGGATCTCGTCATCGGTTCGGTGCTGGTGCCCGGCGCGCGGGCACCGAAGCTGGTGTCCGAGGAACTGGTTCGCGGTATGCGGCCGGGGTCGGTGCTGGTGGATATCGCCATCGATCAGGGCGGGTGCTTCGCCGGTTCACATGCGACGACGCATGCGAATCCCACTTTCCGCGTGGCTGATTCGCTGTACTACTGTGTGGCGAATATGCCGGGTGCGGTGCCGCATACCGCGACCGTGGCGCTCACCAATGCCACCCTGCCGTATGTGCGGGCGATCGCCGACCACGGGTGGCGGGAGGCGTGCGCGGTGCACCCCGATCTCGCACACGGGGTCACCGCGGATAACGGGCGGCTGTTGTCGGCGGAGGTTGCGGCGGCGCATGGATATTCGATGCCCGAGCCGGTTGGGTTGGCGGGCTGACGTGGTGCGATGGCGGTTCCGCGGACGCGCGATGAGAAGGGCGAACGCGGTGGCTGCGGAATACCTGCGGCGGGTCGTAGTGATCGCATTGCTGCTGGCGCTGTTGCCGTCGGTCGGCACCGCGGTCGCGGCACCGGCGGCGGAGGGCGTCGATCCGGCGGCGGTGGATCGGTATATGTCCGAATACCTTTCCCGGACACGGTTGCCGGGGGCTTCGATCGCCATTACCCATGGGGATCGGGTGGTGTACGTCGCGGGGTACGGTCACGATTCGAGCGGTGCGGCGATCGGTGCGACGTCGCGCATGCCGATCGCCTCGGTGAGCAAGTCCATGACGGCGCTGGCCGTGATGCAGTTGGTCGATGCGGGGAAGGTGCGGCTCGACGCACCGGTGCGTGAGTACCTCAGCGACTTCCTGTTGGCCGATTCGCGCGGTGATCGGATCACCGTGCGGGAGTTGTTGAATCAGACGTCGGGAATGTCGGATACCGCTTTTCCCGATCTGCGGCGGCCGCAGGCGGATTCACTGGCCGGGGCGGTCGAGCGACTACACGCGGCGAAACTGGCCGCCGATCCGGGGACGGAATTCCACTATCACAACCCGAACTACCAGGTGGCCGCTCGGCTGGTGGAGGTGGTCAGCGGGGAACCGTTCGCGGACTACATGCGGCGAAATGTATTCGGTCCCATCGGGATGCGCGACAGCACGACGGTGAATTCGCCGCGCGAGGCCGAGGATGTGACACACGGATACATTCGGGCATACGGCTTCGCGATACCGGTTGCCGAGCCCGATTGGTTCGTCGGAGGTAGCCACGGTGTGATCACCACGGCCGCCGATCTGGCCGCGTGGCTGATCACCCAGAACAATGGTGGCGTGGCACCGGACGGGCACCGGGTGGTGTCCGCGGCGGCGGTGACCGAGATGCACACACCCTCGGGAGTCGGCGACGACGAGTACGGAATGGGTTGGCAGCGCGAACAATCCGATCAGATCGTGCACTACGGTGACTGGTTCACCTACACCGCCGCGCAGGTCCTGGTGCCCGACACCGGATACGGGATCGCTGTCATAGCCGATACCGGCTTGGCGCTCGAGGACGATCCCAGGATCATCGCGCAGGGCTTGGTCGAGCTGACCCGGGGCGAGTCACCGGATGTGCACCGCCCGTGGGGCATCTACGCCGACTGGGGCATCGCACTGCTGACCCTCGCGACTCTCGCTCTCGGTGTGCTCTGCCTGGTGCGATCGCGCCGCTGGGCCGATCGGCAGACCACCCGGCCCAGCTGGCTGATCGCCCTGCGCCAATTGCCCTATCTCGCCCCGATCCCGATCCTCATCGCGCTACCACAGCTCGCCGGTCTGGTCTTCCGCGGCCGAGCACCGACTTTTCTCCAGGTGACCTACGTCTGGCCTGGTCTCGTGGTATTTCTCGGCATTGCCGCGTTGGCGGGCGCGGGTGTTCTTCTCGCTCGCGGTGTCCGGCTCATCATGCTGCGGCGCAATCGATCCGGGCCCGATATCGAGCGAGAAGCGCCCGTGGACCGAGCACCCGCCTAGCCGACAGCGGCCCGCACATCGAAATGTGCGGGCCGCGTGGGTTATTCGGCGTTCGGGCCGAGGTACCAGTCGGGGGCGCCTTCGGTGGGGAGGTCGTGCAGCTTGTCCGGATTGCGGACGACATTGATGGCGACGATGCGGCCGCCGTCGATGGTGAAGGAGAAGACGCCGGTGTGGGTGCCGTCGAAGACGACCAGACCGGGCGCGCCGTTGACCAGGACCGCGCGGCCCCACGCGCCCGCCGCGGACGGTGCGTGGTACCAGCCGAGCAGCATTTTCGCGATGAGTTCGGCGCCGCGCACGGCCTGGCGAATAGCGGGGACCTTGCCGCCGCCGTCGGCGGTCAGGCTGACATTGGCGTCGAGCACGCCGAGCAGCGCGCTCAGGTCACCCGAGCGCCAGGCGACCGCGAAGGCCGAGACGACCTTCTCCTGTTCGTCGGGTGAGGCGGGGAAGCGGGGTGTGCCGTCCTCGACGCGCTTGCGTGCGCGCGAGGCGAGCTGCCGCACGGCCGCAGGCGTGCGCCCGACGACCTCGGCGACCTCGGGACCGCTCATACCGAACACGTCCTGCAGTACGAAGGCGGTGCGCTCGGCGGGGGAGAGGGATTCCAGTACGACCAGCAGCGCCGTGGTGACGCGCTCGTCCTGGGTGATCCGGTCGGCCGGATCGTCCCAGGTCGTAACCTCGGGTTCCGGCAACCATTCACCGACGTACTGCTCGCGCCGGGCGCGGGCCGAACCGAGCTGATCGAGGGCCAGCCGCCCGGTGACCGTGGAGAGCCAGGCCCGCAGATTCTCGATCTCGCCCGCGGTCCCGGCCTCGTACTGGCGCTGCAGTCGCAGCCACGCCTCCTGCACCACGTCGTCGGCATCGGTGAGACTGCCGAGCGTGCTGTAGGCGAGCCTGCGCAGATACGGACGGTGCTCCTCGAAACGCCGAGCCAACTCGGCCTGGTCGATGGGTTCGCCGGAGTGGTCTGCAGTCACTGGTCTCGCCGTTCGGTCGTACGGCCCCGTCAGGGGCGAGCTTATGCGTCCGTCACCCTGATGACGACGCAGGGCTAGCGAGTGTGACATCACGGCCCTCCGAGCGAGTAGGCGGGTCGAGCAGCGATCGGCAGCGCAGCGCTATCTGGACAATTCCGCGCTCGGCACCGAGGGGGCACAGGGCATCGGTCGTATTCGCGGTACGTATCGGTTGAGGATGCGAGCCCCCGTGGGGGCGGACTCGTGCACCGGGCGCGGGCGTGGTCGGGAGGGGGCGACCGGCTACCCTCGCCGGGTGCAGATGGGGACTTCCACGGCGGCCGGGTTGGTGCTCGGGTTCGCCCTCGACCGGGTATTCGGTGATCCACGCCGATGGCATCCGGTGGCCGGATTCGGTACGGCGGCAACTGCGCTGGAGCGGGTTACCTATGCCGATCGGCGTTCGGCGGGGGTCGTGCACGAACTGGTGTTGGTCAGTGCGACAACGGCGCTCGGGCTCGGGCTACGGCGCGGTGGGGTAGTCGCGACCACGCTGGCGACGTGGACGGTGCTCGGCGGGCGCAGCCTCGTGCGCGCTGGACGGGAGATGGCCGACCGGCTCGAGTCCGGTGATGTGGCGGGTGCGCGAGCGCTGCTGCCGTCGCTGTGCGGGCGGGATCCCGAGGTGCTCGATGCGGACGGATTGGCCCGTGCCGCACTGGAATCCATTGCCGAGAACACCTCGGACGCGACGGTCGCGCCGCTGGTGTGGGGTGCGATCGCCGGGACGCCGGGGTTGCTCGGGTATCGCGCGATCAACACCTTGGATGCGATGATCGGCTACCGCAACGAGCGATACCTCCGCTTCGGTTGGGCCGCCGCTCGTGTCGACGATTTGGCGAATCTGTTGCCCGCGCGCGTCACCGGCATGCTCACCGTCGTCCTGGCCGCTGCCGTGGGCGGTCATCCGGCCGACGCGCTGCACGCGTGGCGACGAGACGCGGCCGAACACCCCAGCCCCAACGCCGGGGTCGTCGAGGCCGCGATGGCAGGTGCGCTCGGTGTCCGCCTCGGCGGGCGGACTCAGTACCGCCATGGCGTCGAACTGCGTCCCAGTCTCGGCGACGGCCCTGCGCCCCAGGTGGCAGATCTTCGTCGCGCTGTGCGCATGTCGGAGGCTATCCAGGTCGGGGCGGTCCTGACCGCTGCGCTCTGGGCAATTCTGCGTCGCTGACCCGCTCGCGGACCCGCTATCGGATCGTCCGGTGAGAATCCATGCCGATGTTCACGCTGCGGCGGCGAGGGCGGTTCCTTTGTCCCGAGCCCACCGTCCAGCAGTCCGAGGATCCGCTCCCGGGACCTCGCCTCAAACGTGCGCGGCCAGTGCTCAGCGAGAACCGCCGTAGCGGTCGGCAAGGCGTTGCTCGTTGCTGGATGCCGGTGCGGGGGTTGGGGTTTCGGCCGGGGCGGGTTGCGTGGTAGCGGTGGACTTTCCCTTGCGGCGCTCGCGGATCTCGGCGTAGACGAAGTAGCCGAGGCCGAGGGGAGCCATGATGCCGAAGGCCAGCCATTGCAGGCCGTAGGAGAGATAGGGGCCCGCATCGAGTTGCGGGAGGGGCGTGGGGGTGAAGGCGCCGGGCTGGTTTTCGCTGAGCTGCAGGTAGCCACCGCGTTCGCCGGTGGCGATGACGGTAAGGGGCGCCTGCAGGACGGTCATCTCCTGTGTGGTGTCCACCGAATACACCTGGCGGTAGCCGTCCTGGACCATCGGGTCCTTACCGGGGGTGACGCCCTCGGACATCCGGATGCGCGCCTCGATCTTCCGCGGTCCGGCGGGCGCGTCCGGAATCTGCGGTGGGCGGGAGCCGTCCACGGCCGCGACGAGACCGCGATCGACGAGCAGGATCCGGCCGTCGTCGAGTTTGAAGGTGGCCAGCACCGAGTAGCCGGGCGCGCCGTCGAGGTGGCGCAGGCGGACCAGCACGGTCGAGTTCGGCATGTAGCTGCCGGTCGCCGTGACCCGTCGCCATTCGGCATGCGAATCGGTGCCCTGGTCGTCCAGGACGGTGGCGATATCGATCGGGGCGGCGTCCACCGAATCGGCGATCAGTTGGTTGCGGTGCGAGGTGGTGGTGTTCTTGCCGAGCTGCCACGGTGCGAGCACGGTGAAGCAGAGGTAGGCGAAGGCCGCGACGAGGACGGCCAGGATCAGCCAGCTCGGGCGTAGCAGGAAGGTCAGTCGGCGCATCACAGGCTTCCGTCGGGGACGGGTTCGTAAGAGACTGATTGGTCCGATTTTTGGCTGGGCACTTCGACAGCTAGGGAGCCGTCCGTGTAAGCGACGACGTCTCGGGATGCGTCGACTGTCCGGTCGCGGGCGGATGGGTCGGTGTGGGCCGAGCGAATGGCATCGCCCGGCTCCGTGGCTTGGTCCGTGTCGCCGGTGCGTGCGGCGAGGGCGGCACGAACCCAGTCCAACAGCCCAGGGATGGCGGCCGCGATCTGATCGTGGACCAGGTCGAAGTCGGCGGTGTCGCCGTAGTACGGGTCGGGGACGTCGAGGGCGTCGGCAGCGGGGTCGAAGCTGCGGAGTAGGCGGCGGCGATCCGATGGGATGCCGAGGGTGGCGAGGCGGCGTTCGTGGCCGGAGTCGAGGGCGACCAGCAGGTCGGCGTCGCGGTGCTGGTTGCCGAATTTCGCGGCGACGTGGCCGGTGGGATAGCCGTGGCGGCGCAGGGTGGCATTGGTGCGGGTGTCGGCGTCCTCCCCGGCATGCCAGCCGTCGGTGCCCGCGCTGCTGACCCGCACGCGGTCGGCCAGCCCCTCGCGGTACAGCTGTACCGCGAACATCTTCTCCGCCATCGGCGATCGACAAATGTTGCCGGTACAGACGAACGACACGTGCAACTCACCCACGACAGCCATTCTGGCCGGTCGTCCCGATGGACCGCCACGTAGGGTGTTTTCTCGTGTCAGCGGAGAGTGTCGAGCACGCGAAATTGCGTCATCACGGTGACGTCGATGCGCGCCCCGGCATGCTCGATTTCGCGGTGAATGTGCAGGGCAGTGCGCCGCCGACCTGGTTGCGCAACCGTCTGGCCGCGCGACTCGACGACCTCGGCCGATATCCGAGCGCGGCCGACGAACTCGGCGCACGCACCGCGGTCGCGGCTCGCCACGGACGCGGCACCGACGAAGTGTTGCTGCTGGCGGGCGCGGCCGAGGGTTTCGCGATGCTGCCCCGACTCGCGCCGCGACTGGCCGCGGTGCTGCACCCCTCGTTCACCGAACCCGAACTGGCGCTGCGCGAGGCCGATATCCCGGTGACCCGCGTCGTGCTCGAGCCGCCGTACGCCCTCGACCCGGCGCTCATCCCGACCGCGGCCGACCTGGTAGTGCTCGGCAACCCGACCAACCCCACCTCGGTCCTGCACCCCGCCGACACCATCCGTGCGCTGCGCCGACCGGGTCGGATCATCGTGGTCGACGAGGCCTTCGCCGATGCGATTCCCGGCGAACCGCAGTCACTGGCCGCTGCCGCCGGACCGGACATCCTCGTTCTGCGCAGCCTCACCAAAACCTGGGCCCTGGCGGGTCTGCGCTGCGGCTACTTCCTCGGCGCACCCGAACTGCTGGCTCCCTTGAATCACGGCCGCGCGCACTGGCCGCTCGGCACACTGCAACTGGAAGCGATCATCGCGACCGCCGAGCCGGATGCGGTCGCCGCGGCACAACAGCGAGCACACACGATCGCCGTCGAACGCGACTCGATGATCGAACGACTGACCGCGCTGGGCATACACGTCCACACCCCCGCCGCCGGGCCATTCGTGCTGCTGCGCGTGCCGGACGGTGAACTCCTGCGAAAGCATCTGGCAGACCAGGGAATCGCGGTCCGCCGCGCAGACACCTTCCCGGGTCTCGGAGTGGATTACCTGCGCGTCGCGGTCCGCGGTCCCGCCGAGGTCGATCGGTTGGTAGCCGGAATCCGTGCGGCAGGACTTTGATGTCGGACCTGACGGGTTGTCCTTCGGTATGTCCGCCTCGTGCGGGCGGTGCGAGCGAACCGGATCGGGCGCTGGTCCCGGGCCGTCAGGTGTCGGCAGGTGATCTTGGTGCGGGCGGAAATCGGGATATGGAGGTGGGCGGATGGTGACGACGCTGGCGGATCTCATCGAGGTGCTCGACGCGGCATATCCGCCGAGGTTGGCGGAGTCGTGGGATTCGGTGGGGTTGGTGTGCGGCGACCCGGGTGATGAGGTGACTCGGGTGCTGTTCGCGGTGGATGCCACTGCCGCCGTCGTGGATGAGGCGATCGATTGGCGGGCACAGGCTTTGGTGGTGCACCATCCGCTGCTGTTGCGCGGGGTCGACACCGTCGCCGCCGATACGCCCAAAGGCGCTCTGCTGCATCGGCTCATCCGGTCCGGGTGTGCGTTGTTCGCGGCGCATACCAATGCGGACTCCGCTGATCCGGGAGTTTCCGATGCGCTGGCCGAGACGATCGGTCTCACCGTCACCGGGCCTTTGGATTCGAAACCGCGAGCCGCCGTCGACAATTGGGTGGTCCAGGTGCCGCGTTCGCATGCGGATGCGGTGCTGGCGGCGCTGTTCGCGGCCGGTGCCGGTGGCAGCGGAACCTATCGGGACTGTGCTTTGCGGGTGCCGGGAGTCGGGCAGTTTCGTCCGGTGGCAGGGGCGAATCCGGCGATCGGCGCGATCGGGGAGTTGCAGCAGGTCGACGAGGATCGCCTCGAAGTGATCGCACCGCCCTCGGCGCGCACCGCAGTGCTGGCGGCGCTGCGTTCGGCCCATCCCTACGAGGATCCCGCCTATCACGTCACCGAGCGCGCGGCGTTGCCATCGCGGCTCGGCATCGGTCGAGTAGGCGCCCTGCCCGAACCGGAGTCCTTGCGCGAGTTCACCGCTCGGGTCGCCGCCGCGTTGCCAGCCACCACCTGGGGCGTTCGTGCGGCCGGTGACCCGGACCGCATGATCAAGACCGTCGCGGTGTGCGGCGGCGCGGGCGACTCCTATCTGAATACGGTCGCACGCCTCGGTGTCGACGCCTACGTCACCTCCGACCTGCGCCACCATCCGGTCGACGAACACCTGCGCGGCGGCGGCCCCGCCGTGATCGATGCCGCGCACTGGGCCACCGAATTCCCTTGGTGCGCACAGGCGCAGACAGCGGTCCGAACCGCCCTGCCCGACCTCGAAACCCGCATCTGCACCCTGCGCACCGACCCCTGGACGATCGCCGCCCCGTAATCCGATACCGAACCATCCAGTGCCCCGGCGTGTTCGGGGCGTGTTGCCGGACTTGGTATGTGGTTCAGGTGAGTTGACGCGCCCGCTCGGGGTACAACTACCGCATGAACTACCCGGTGGACTTCGGGATCGTGCAGATCGGTCTGATGCTGATCATCCTGGTCGCGGTCGCGTTGCTGATATCGGCGCTCGTCATGGTGCGCAAGGTCGGATTGCGGGTTTTGCTCGGGCGCGGCGCGGGCGGACTAGCGCTGCTGGTCGTCGCGGTACTGCTGCTGTGGGTGATCACGCTCGTGCAGACATTCCTCGGACTGAGCGGGGAGGTCAAGGCCGCGCACGTGGTGGTGAATCAGGTTGCGGGCCAAGACCACCGGCTCGAGGTCGACCTCACCCTCTACGGCGACGAGCATCATCCCGACAAGCACGAGAAATATCAGGTCGAGGGTGACCTGTGGGTGCTGCAGGCCAATATCGTCGAATTGAAGCCCTGGGTGAACGCCCTCGGCTTCCACTCCGGCTACAAGGTCACCCGCCTCTACGGCCAACGTCTGGACGGCGTCGCAACCACCCAGAACCAGATCTTCGTCAACGGCGACGACCAGGACTTCTTCAACGATATGCGCAACCACAAATGGTGGACCGACCCCTTCGTCCGCTCCGCCTACGGCAACGCCGTAATCGCCACCCCCGGCACCTACGACGTCTTCATCTCCCGCGACGCCATCAAAACCCGCGCCCCCGGCAGCTGACTGTACGAGCCACCATCGTGATCGGCTGATCGCTGCGAGATGGCCTCTCGCCCGCACCCGGCTCGCCAAGAGCGCGCATGACGCGGGCCGTGGCATGTTCACCCGCATGCCGGTGGAGAGAGCGGGCAGGTTGGGGCGCAGCTTCGCGGGGTGGACCGCTTCTCTCCGGTCGGCCAGCCGTGTTCGGTATGTGGCCGGGCCGATGGCACGAAACCGCTGTCCGTCCGGCCGGTAGGAACCCATCGAGACAGCGATACGGCTGTGGTAGGAATCCCCGCCCCGCCTCTGTTCCACGCACTTCTCCGCCACTAGTCGTGGCCCGGACCGGATCACCCACCATCCGGGGTACGGTTGAAGACTGGCATCGCCACCTCGCGTGCCTCCATCCGTCCACAGCGTCCAGGAGTTTGTCCGCGTTGAATGTCGAACCACCTGTCCAGGCCAAGCTGCTCCAGCTCGCCGCCGTCGACGCCGAACTGACGCGGATCGCGCATCGGCGCACCGTGCTGCCCGAGCAGCAGGAGGTGGCGCGGCTCGAGGGCGAGCGGAATGCGCACAAGGATGCGGCGGTGGCGGTCGAGATCATGCTCGACGATCTCGACCGCGATATCCGCAAGCTGGAGGGCGAGGTCGACGCGGTGCGCAAACGCGAGGAGCGCGACCGCGGCATGCTGACCGCCGGTTCGGTGAACGCCAAACAGCTGTCGGAAATCCAGCACGAGCTGGGCAGCTTGGAGCGACGCCGTTCGGTGCTCGAGGACGAGTTGCTCGAGGTGATGGAGCGTCGCGAGGCGTCGGCATCTGATCACGATCACGCGGGTGCACGCCTCAGCAAGACCGAGCAGGAACTCGCCGACGCACAGCGCCTGCGCGACGAGGCGCTGGCGGATCTCGATGTGGCGCAGGGCCGTTGCGATTCCGACCGCAAGGATCTGGTCGCGCTGTTCCCGGACGAACTGCTGAGCATCTATGACCGGCAGCGCACCCAGCACGGCGTCGGCGCCGCGCTGCTGCAGGCCCGCCGGTGCGGCGCGTGCCGGATCGAACTGGACCGCGGTGAGATCGCGCGGATCGCCAAGACCGCGCCGGATGTGATCATGCGGTGTCCGGAATGCGGTGCGATCCTGGTGCGCACCAAAGAGTCGGGTTTGTGAGGTTTCCGGTGCGGGTATCAGTACTCGCGTCGGTCCGCTCCCAGCGACGGATGGTCGGCTGTCGAAGAGGACGAGGGAAACAATGACCGAGCACGAGGTGATCGTCGAGGCCGATGGCGGTTCCCGGGGCAATCCGGGCCCGGCCGGTTACGGCGCGGTCGTCTTCAGTGCCGATCACATCCGAATTCTCGCCGAGCGCAGAGAATACGTCGGTATCGCCACCAATAACGTCGCCGAATACCGCGGGCTCATCGCGGGTTTGGAGGCGGCGGCGGAGTTGGGCGCGCGCGTGGTGTCGGTGCGGATGGATTCCAAGCTGGTGGTCGAGCAGATGTCCGGCCGCTGGAAGGTCAAGCACGCGTCCATGATTCCGCTGGCCGACCGGGCACGCAGGCTCGTCGCCGGGTTCGACAGCGTGACGTTCACCTGGATTCCACGCGCCGAGAACTCCCATGCCGACCGGCTGGCGAACGAGGCGATGGATGACGCCACGCTGATCGGCGAGGTACACGCCGCCGAGCGGCAGTTACTCGATGCGGGCGCGGCCGCTGCCACCATGGCGGAAGAGGTGCGCGAGGCCGAAGAACAGCTGCTCAGCTGGACCGACGAGCCGCAGAGCTCCGCGCGCGGCGTCGAAGAGCGCTTGCCGAGTTGGATCGATGCGGCCCGGGATGCGCAGTCGACCGCATCGAATACCCGAGCCGCCGAAAACTCGCCCGCCTGGACCGGCGCGACGGGCCGCCCGACCCGGCTCCTCCTGCTGCGCCACGGCCAAACCGCCCTCTCGATAGAGCGCCGCTACTCCGGCCGCGGCAACCCACCGCTCACCGACCTCGGCCGTGAACAGGCCGCCCGCGCCGCGAAAATGCTCGCCGCGAAGGGTGGCATCGCCGCCGTGGTCACCTCACCGCTCGGCCGGGCCCGTGAGACCGCCGAAGCCGCCGCGACCGCACTCGATATCCCGGTGCGCGTCCTCGACGGCCTCACCGAAACCGACTTCGGCGACTGGGAGGGGCTCACCTTCCAGGAAGCGGCACAACGAGATCCGCAATTACACGCCCGCTGGCTCGGCGATCCCTCGACTCCCGCGCCGAACGGCGAGAGTTTCGACCAGGTGCGCGAACGAGTCGAGGCGGCGCGCCGCGATCTGCTCGCCCTGTATCCCGGCCAGAACATCGTGGTGGTCAGCCACGTGACCCCCATCAAGACGTTGCTGCAGTTGGCGCTCGGGGTCGGTCCGTCGCTGCTGTATCGCCTGCACTTGGACCTGGCGTCGCTCTCGATCGCGGAGTTCTATCCGGACGGCGGTTCGTCGGTTCGGTTGGTCAACGACACGTCCTACCTCTGAGGAAGTTGGGCATCGGACCAAACTCGAATCTTTTCGCGAACCGTGAATTATGGCGCATCGCAATGGATTCGGCCTGTCGAAACGACCCCTTTGGGTTGAATCTCACACGGTAACGTTTCAGACACGGTTATAGCGGTAGGCTTCGGTCGGTCAGGCACAGGCATCCCGCCCCGCCTGTCTGGTCGGGGATAACGAAGGTCTTCGAACAGTGCTGCTCGGGGGGATGAGAGCTGACGAGCAGCGTTGCTCGGTGGTCGCTTCGAACGATGAAGTAGTCCTGTGCGGTCGAGTGATTCGATGGAAGCGCAGGTTCGAATGAGTAGTCCGATCAAGGTTATCGTGCTCGGTGCGGGGATCGGAGGGCTCACCACCGCCGCCGCATTGCGACAGGCGGGCCTCGCGGTCGAACTCTATGAGGCCGCTCCCGAACTGCGTGGCCAGGGATTCGGACTTTCGGTGCAGGCCAATGGGATCAAGGCGCTGCGCGCAATCGGCCTCGGTATCGAGGAGGAGCTGTTCGAGCGCGGTGGCAAGGTCGAGACCTTCCGCTTCAACAACCCGGACGGCACGCCCATCCGAGTACTTCCGGTACACCGCCAGGACGACCGGCTCGGCGCATCGAGCGTCGCCCTGCACCGCAAGGATCTGCACGCGATCCTGCTGCGCGCGATCGGCGACACCCCGACTCATGTTGGCGCACAAGCAACTCGGTTCATCGATGACGGCGACCACGTGCGTGTCGAATTCGCCGACGGCCGCGTCGCCGAGGGCGATCTGCTGATCGGCGCCGACGGCATCCACTCCGTGGTGCGCGCCCAATTGCACGGCCGCGCCGAACCGCGCCCCGGCAATTTCGTCGCCTGGTTGGCCTGCATCCCGTTCGAACATCCCGCCGTGCCACGCGGCTACTCCGCCCACTACTGGGGCACCGGAATGCGTTTCGGCATCCACGACATCGGCCACGGCCGAGTGTACTGGTGGGGCACCATGACCATGCCGGGCGACGAGGCCGCCGATTGGCAGGGCACCAAGGAAGATCTGCGGCGGCTCTATGCCGACTGGGCGCCGGAGGTGCGTGCCTGCATCGATCAGACCGAATGGGCCGATGTGCTCGCCGTGCCCTGCCAGGACCGTCCGCCGCTGGACGGCTGGGGCCGCGGCCGGGTCACCCTGCTCGGTGATGCCGCCCATCCCATGCTGCCCAGCCTGGGCCAGGGCGCCAACTCGGCCATCGAGGACGCGGTCGTGCTCGCCCACACACTGAAGTCCTCGCTGGATCCTGTTGCGGGCCTGCGCCGTTACGAGCAGGTGCGTGCCGAGCGCACCGCCATGTTCGTCAACGGCTCGTGGTCGCTCGGCAAGATCGAGCAGACGACCGACCCCAAGCTGGTAAAGGTGCGCGACACCTACTTCCGGCACGCACCCACCGAATTCTTCCTGCGCGAATTGGGCAAGCCGATGTCGTTCCCGCCGCTGGAGGGACCGACCGTGCGGCTGCCGCGCCAGCTGTCCCCGGTGGAGCGCTGGCACTGGATCGCGGATCAGCTTGCGCCGCTGCATATTCTGGCCCGCGTGCGGGTGCACGGCTCGATTACCGCCGAGCAGGTGCGAACCGGTCTCGATGAAGCGCAGCACCGACATCCGCTGCTCCGTGTCGCGGTGGCGGCCGAACCCGACGGCACCGCACCGCGTTTCGTGCCGGTGCCCACGCCGATTCCGCTGCGTGTGGTCGAATCCGCCGATCCGGATGCCTGGTCGACCGAGGTCGACGAGGTCGAATTGCGCGAACCCTTCGACTGGCACTCCGGTCCGCTCGCGCGCGCCGTGCTCATCACGGATGCGACTGGTGAGACCAGTGATCTGATCGTCACCCTGCACTATGCGATCGCCGACGGCGAGAGCGCGATGTCGGTGGCCAAGCAGGTTCTGCAGATCGCTGCGGGCGATGACGTCGATCTCGAGCCCGCACCGGTCCGGCCGGGTCCGGAGGAACTGTTCCCGGCGAAGTTCCAGGGCGCCAAGGGCTTCGGTCGCACCGTGGGATCGCTGCTGCGCGACCAGAAGTCGCAGCTGAAGCGGCCGCGCCGACTCGAACCGACCGAACTCGCGCCGCCGTCGCTGCGACGCAGCAGGGTCGTGCACCGCAGCCTGGATGCCGATCAACTCGACGCATTGTCCGCAGGTTGTGAGCGCAAAGGCGTCGGCCTGCAGGCCGCACTCTCGGCGGCGCTACTCATCGCGGCGGCCCGCGAGTCGGGCACCTACACCGAATCCTGGTACACCGTAGGCAGTTCGGTGAACTTCCGCGGCCACCTCGACGGCGCGGTCGCCGATACCGAGGTCGGGACCTATCAGGGCATGATCGCGACCCCGGCGAAGTACGCGCCATGGTCCTCGCTGTGGCAGATCGCCGGGGCGATCGAGCGCGAGTACGGCGCAAGAATGGACCGTCGCGACCATCTCGCGGCATTGAGCCTGCTGAAGGTCGCCGCACCGAAATCGGTGGCCGCCAGTGCATCCACGGTCAAGCTGATGGACACCCGCGGTCCAGGTCACCTGTGTATGACATATCTGGGGCGCTACGCGTTCCCGGACAAGATCGGCGCGTGGCAGCTCTCGGGCGCGCAATTCGTCTCGGGCATGTCGGTGAGCGGCTTCATCATGGCCACCGCCAATGCCACGCACGGCGAATTGTCGTTCAACATCGGCTATGTCGAGCCCGCGGTGTCGCGCGAGCGTGCCGAACGTCTTGCCGATGAGAGTGTGCGCGCACTGCTGTCGGTGATCTGACAGGGCTCGCACACCCGTAAACGAGGGCGAATCCCGGCATCTATGTCGATGCCGGTAATTCGCGCTATCTGAAAACTGGATACAAGTGGTAACAGCTATGCGTTTCGGCGTCGTCAGGGGTGGGTCCTGGACAGTTCGCGCACGGTCTGTGCCGCGACTGTCGCGATAGGAGTGACTGTGACGTCGGAAACCAGCGCAAACCCCGAAAGACCAATCGAAGCATGGCCGGTGAGCGCATATCAGCGCGACGTACTCGGCCTGGCATTCCGGCTGGCACCGGAACCCGTTGCGCAGCAGACCTATAGCCTGCGCATGGATGAGCCGCTGGATATCGAGCGGCTGCAGGCGTGCTGGCAGCGCGCCCTGATGAGCGATGACGCATTGCGACTGCGCTTCGCCTTCGAGAACGGCGAATTCCGCCAATGGATTTCGAATGAGATTCCGCCGGTCGAGGTCGTCGACTTGACCGGAGCACCGGACCCCGAGGTGGCCGCCCAGGAGTGGCTGTGGCACGAGGTCGGCGCATCGGAGCGGCCGGATCGGCCCGCACGACTTGCCGCGGTGGTGGATCGGCCGGACCGGTTCTTCCTGTTCATGTCGTTCCATCACGCACTGGCCGACGGCTACGGCATGAATCCGGTCATCGCCACGCTCGATACCAGCTACAAGATGAAAGACGTTCCGCTCGACCAGCTTGCTGTGCCAGAGCCCGCCAACGAGCACACCGACCGTTCGGTGGCCACCTATCGGCGGATCATCGAGGACGACGAGACGTACCGGACCTCCGAGCAGTACACGGCGGACCGCGACGGCCTGCTCGCCGCGCTCGACGGCGTCGAACCCGCGCTGTTCCCCAACCGGACCAGCTCGCCGAGAATCGCCCGCGGACACTACAACACGATGATCTCGGGGGAGTACCTCGACCGCGTCCGTGCCACCGGTGTCACCGTCTTCGCCTATCTGACCGCCGCGGTGGCAACGTACCTCGCCACGATTCACCGGACCGATCGGGTGGTGGTCGGCGTCCCGATGCTGAACCGGCACTCGGCGGAGACCTATCGTACGCAGGGCCACCGCGCCAATGTCGTTCCGCTGCCGGTGCGCGTCGATCGCGACGCGCCGCTCTTGCGGATCGCCGAGCAGGTGACCCAGCAGATTCGAAAGCTCAAGAAGCATCAGCGCTTTCCCTACGGCGAGCTGACCCGCGCGCTGAATCCGGATCCGGCCGCGCCGCCGCTGTACGACGTCGCCTTCTCCCATACGAAGCTGCCGGATGCCGATTACGTCCACGAGCTGATCTCGAAATGGACGGTGCACAATCCGGGTTCGGTGACCAACGCGCTCACCATCGTCACTGCCGAAAACGGCCGGGACGGCTCGTTCAGCCTCCAGCTGTTCTACGACAAAGACATTTTCGACGCGAGCTTCCCGATCGAATCGGCGCTGCGCAGCGTCGGCGAAATGGTCACCGCGTCGCTGGACGATCCGGCGACCCCGGTGGGTGCGCTGCCGCTGCTTTCGGAGCGGGCGAGTGCCGAAGTCGCGGCCTTCGAGGCCGGTCCCCGTATCGAATTCCCCTACACCACCATCGATCGGCTTTTCACCGAAACGGCCGCCGATCATCCGGGCCGCGTGGCGGTCGTATCCGCGGACTCCCGCGAACTGACCTACGCCCGACTGTCCGGTCTGGTCGACGGTTTCGCCGCCCGGCTGCATGAGCTCGGTGCCACCGGCAACGAGTGCATTCCGGTGGTGCTGCCCCGTTCGACCGACATGCTCATCGCGGTGCTCGGCATCCTGCGTGCCGGATGCGCGTACGTGCCGCTCGATCCGGACTACCCGGCGGCGCGTATCGAAACGGTTCTCGCGGACTGCGAAGCGCGGTTCGTGGTCGCCGGAAGCGAGCATGCGCGGGTCTACCGAGACCTCGGCATCACCCGTATCACGGTGGCCGACACCGTGCCCGGCACCGTCGAAAACGTCTCGCATCCACATGATTTGAGCTATCTCATCTACACCTCGGGCTCCACCGGTGTGCCCAAGGGCGTGATGGTCGAGCACCGCTCGGTGGTCAACCGGCTGACCTGGATGCAGCGGCGCTACCCGCTGAGCGCCGATGACGTGATCCTGCAGAAGACGCCCGTCACCTTCGACGTTTCGGTGTGGGAGTTGTTCTGGTGGGCCATCACCGGCGCCAAGGTCGCGCTGCTCGAGGTCGGCGGCGAGCGCGATCCGCGCCGCATCGCCGAGGCCATCGAGGCGAATGCGGTGACGGTCGTGCACTTCGTGCCGTCCATGCTGGCGGCCTTCGTCGACGAACTGGAGGCCGATCGCACGATCGTGCCGCGCATCGCGAGCCTGCGCCGGGTGTTCTGCAGCGGTGAGGCGCTGCCGCCCGCGCTGGTCCGCCGCTTCCACGCCGCCTTCGCCGCGGTCGCTCAACGGCCACCTCAGTTGGTGAACCTCTACGGTCCCACCGAGGCCACCGTGGACGTCTCGTATTTCGATTGCCCGCAAAGCGATTCGCTCGATCTGGTGCCCATCGGCCGTCCCATCGACAATATCGACCTGCTGGTGCTCGACGAATCCGGTCGTCGCATGCCCATCGGTGTTCCCGGTGAACTGAATATCGCCGGAGTCGGCCTCGCGCGCGGCTACCGCGGCCGCCCCGACCTGACCGCGGCCGCATTCGTCGACGATCTGACCGTGCCCGACCGTCGCCGCTACCGCACCGGTGACCTGGCGCGCTGGCTGGCCGACGGCACCCTGGAGTACCTGGGCCGTTTCGATGATCAGGTCAAGATCCGCGGTAACCGGATCACCCTCGGCGAGGTACAGAACGCCATCCTGGACTGTGCGGGTGTGCGCGCCGCGGTCGTCGTCGACGAGCAGTCCGAAACACATGGACTGCATCTGGTCGGATATTTCGTCGGCGATGCGGTGACCGGTGACGAGATCGCCGAACAGATCGCGCTTCGCCTGCCCCGGTACATGATTCCGACCCGGCTGCTGCGCGTCGACCGGATTCCGTTGACGCCCAACGGCAAGACCGATCGCAAGGCGCTGGCACGGGCGGCGGCGGTTTCCGAGCATGCCGAGTTCGTCGGCGTGCCGATCGAACCGCGGACACCGGTCGAGGCCGAGCTGGCACTCCTCTGGCGGACCGTGCTCGGTATCGACTCCATCGGTGTACACGACAACTTCTTTACCCACGGCGGCGACTCCATACTCGCGTTATCGGTACGCACCGCAGCCGAACGCGCCGGACTGTTCTTCGATGTGGATGCCTTCTACGAGCATCCGACCATTGCCGAATTGGCTCGGATCGTCTCGGATGGCCCGGACGGCAACCGGATTCGCATCGCCGATCCATTGGCGACCGTGCCGCTGATCGACCGCGCCGCACTACATCAGGCCGAGGACGCCTTCCCGGCCACCGCGCTGCAGCTCGGCATGCTCTTCCACAGCATCGAGCGCACGGATTCGGTGACCTACAAGGACGTATTCCGCTATCGGTTCGAAATGCCGTGGGACGCCGCGCAATTCCGCGCCGCATTCGACCGCCTGGTCCGTCGTCAGCCCGCACTGCGCTCCTCGTTCGAGCTGAGCAGGTATTCGGTCCCGCTGCAGGTCGTGCACACCGCGATCGAGTACGAGATGGACATCGTCGATCTCTCCGATCTCGATCCGGTGCTGGCCGATCAGGATGTCGAGGACTACACGCAGGAACGCAGGCGCGCCCGGTACGACCTCGCACGCGCACCGCTACATGCCGTCCGGGTATTCCTGCAGCCGTCCGAGGGCACCCGCCAGACCGTGGATCTGGTGCTCAGCTTCCACCACGCCATCCTCGACGGATGGAGTGTCGCGACCTCGGTGCTCGAGCTGCTGGTCGACTACCTGAACAAGCTGGGATTGATCGAAACCGGTATCGATGACACGCCGCATGTGGCCACTGTCCTGGCCGAGTACGCCCAATCCGAAATCGCCGCGGTGCACGATGATTCGGCCCGCGAGTTCTGGCGCGAGGCGCTGGCCGGAGCCGAGCCGACCGCGCTGACCGCGCTCGGTGTCCACGAGGGTGCGGGTGCGCAGGACCCGCAGGCCGCCGCCCTGGTGCCGCGTCGGCTCGCCGAGCGGGTCACCGCCTTCGCCGCCCGGCATCAGGTGCCCGAGAAGGCGGTCTACCTGGCGGCGCACTGCCTGACCTTGCGCACGGTGACCGGCCGCGCCGATATCACCACCGGCGTGGTCAGCCACGGCCGACCGGATCGGGCGGGTGCGGAGAGTGTCGCGGGCCTGTTCCTGAACACGCTGCCGATGCGGCTGGACGATAACGCGACCACCTGGCGTGCGGCCGTAGAGCAAGTAGCGCGCCGGGATCGCGACGCCTACCCGCACCGACGCTATCCACTGCGGTCGATCCTGGCCGACGGCGGGCCCGCGTTCGAGACGGCATTCAACTTCATCAACTACCACGTCTTCGCACCGATCCTCGGTACCGACCGAGTCGTCCTGCGCGACTTCGACGTTCGCGAGGACACCAATTTCCAGCTGCTGGTGACGGTGGCCCATGATCCGCGCGACGGCCGAATGTGGGTGCGGGTCAATGGTGATCACACACTGACCAAGGATCAATGCGAGACCGTCGCGGTGACTCAGCTGCGCATGCTGGCGGCGATCGTCGCGGATCCGGATGCGGCGATCGATCGCGGCACCGGTCCGGCGACCGCGCGCGATGCGGGCACACTTGTCGCCGACGCGGCCGCGCTCAATCCGCACACCATCGCTGTTCAGGGCGACGAATCCAGCCTCACCTACGACGAACTGATCGAACGCAGCGAACGGCTCGCCCGGTGGCTCAACGGTTTGGGGGTCGGACCGGGCGACCGGATCGGCATCCTGATGAGCCGCCGCCCGGAATTGGTGCTGCTGGTGCTGGCACTCATGCGAATGGGCGCGGCCTGCGTGCCGCTCGATGTCAGCTACCCGCGGGCCCGGCTGAATCTCATGATCGACCGCGCCCGCCCGCACCGGGTGATCGCCGACGCCGCCTATGCCGAGATCGTCGACAATGTTCGACTGGTGCTGGACACGGCGGAGGTGTTCGATCCGACGGCTGACAGTGACCTAGATTTCGCTGTCCCCGACTATATTTCGCCTGACGAACTCGCCTACGTGCTGTTCACCTCCGGGTCCACCGGCGAGCCCAAGGGCGTCGCCATGCCGCACCGCGGCCTGAGCACGCTGGTGGACTGGCAGAACCGCAGCCCATCGGGCATGCATCTGGCCAGCACATTGCAGTTGGCGCCGTTGAGCTTCGATGTGTCGTTCCAGGAGATCTTCACGACCCTGGCCGCGGGTTCCACGCTGCGGGTGAGTTCGGCGGATTTGCGCTCCAATGTCGAAGAATTGCTGAATACCGTTGTCGCCGAGGGCATCGAGCGACTGTTCCTGCCCTATGTCGCACTGCAGGCCTTCGCGGAGGCCGTTGTCGCCCGGCGCAAGTTCCCGGTCGAGCTCAAAGTGCTCGCGTCCTCCGGTGAGCAGTTACGCATCACCGACGAGATCCGTGCGCTGTGCAAAGTGGTGCCGGGGCTATTGCTGGAAAACCAGTACGGCCCAACGGAATCTCACGTCGCGACGGTATTTACGCTGGCTGGCTCACCCGACGACTACCCGGCGCTGCCGCCGATCGGACGCCCGGTCGACGGCGATACCGTCGAATTGCTCGACAGCGCACTGCGTCCGGTGACCGACGGTGTGATCGGTGAGATCTACCTCGGCGGACGTTCTCTCGCCCGCGGTTACCAGGGCCGGGCGGCACTGACCGCACAGCGGTTCGTGGCCACCCACGGCGGTGGAATCCTCTATCGCACGGGTGATCTCGGCGTGCGGCTGGCCTCCGGCGATCTCGTCTGCCTCGGGCGCAGTGACAGCCAGGTGAAGATCCGCGGTTTCCGGGTGGAGCCCGCCGAGGTGGAACTGTGCATCCTCGGACTGGTCGAGAAGTATCCGACCATCACCGAGGCGGCCGTGGTGGCACGGGGATTCGGCGGCATCGACGGCGCGCTGATCGCCTTCCTGGCCGGTGCGGCCGAGCAGACCGATCTGGCCGCGTTGCGCCACGATCTACGCGGTGTACTTCCCGCGCATATGGTGCCGTCGCGATTCGTCTTCCTCGACGAACTGCCCCGCACCCCCAGCGGCAAACGCGACGACGGCGCATTGCGCTCGATTGTGGATTCCGCGCCGGAATCGGTTGCCGCACAACGGGAACCGGCCGACGAATACGAGCACTCCGCAGTCGAGCTTCTCGCCGAATACGCGGGTCTACGATCCATCGGCCTCGACGACGACTTCTTCGCCGCGGGCGGCACCTCCATCGGCGCCATGCGCGTGGTGATGGGGTTGTCCCGGCGCTTCGGCGCCGAAATACCGCTGGATTTGTTCATCGGTGCGCCGACGGCCGCCCAACTCGCGGCGCTGATCCGGTCCGGAAATACCCGGCGCACCTTCGACCCGCTGGTGCCGATCACCGTCGGCGGGCACAAGCCGCCGCTGTTCCTGGTGCATCCGATCGGCGGAAATGTGCTCTGCTACTTGACGCTTGCCCGCTATCTCGATCCGGATCGCGCGATCTACGGCCTGCAGGCCGCGGGCGCGGATGCGGGTAGTACGCCGGAGAAGACGATCGTCGCGATGGCCGAGTCCTATCTGGCGGCGGTGCGTCGTGTGCATCCGGAGGGCCCCTACCACCTGGCCGGCTGGTCCTTCGGTGGGAATGTCGCGCTCGAGATGGCGCGGCAGCTGCCCGAGTGGGAGGTGGCCAGTGTGACGCTGCTGGACACCATGGCATTGCGTCAGCAGGCCCGCGAACCCATCGCCGAAGAACAGCTCATTCGCTGGTTCTTCCTCGAATTGCTGTGGTACGCCCGCGGAAATCAGGCCGCGCTCGTCGATTTCGAACCCGGCGTACACGGATCCGAGGAGCTCTTCGATGCGATGCTCGCCGAGGCGATCCGTTCGGGAATTCTGCCCGCCGACAGTTCACCGCAGGCGATCCGGCGGCTCTACGAGGTGTTCTACGCAAACTACACGGCGTTGCTGGAGTACCAGCTCGAACCCTACGACCGCGATATCACCCTGCTGCGCGCCGAGGAGGGCCTGCCACCGGGTGTCGATCTCGCGCACCAGGCCGTCGGTAGCATGTTCGACAGCGCGAACAACGGATGGCAGCAGTACGCGGCCCGGCGCTTCACCCTGGTCCCGGTGCCCGGCGACCATCTGCACATGATGACCGAACCACACGTTCGCGAGGTCGCGGTGCAGCTGGACTCGGCGCTCGCGGCGGCCGATCCGGATCCGGACCGGGAGCTCGGCGCCGAAATGCTCGACGCCTGAGCGGTGTGGCCCAACCGCTATGCCGGTAACGGTTGGGCCGAGGTGCTGTGGCGCGGCACACAGGTAGTTGTTCACGAAGTGTGAACTAGAGTTCCGGGGTGGCCGCAGTGTTCGGGGGCGGCTCTCCATCGTGTGTGCGGGATGGCCAATGCCTGAGTCGATTGCGATGTCGGCCAGCGCTTTTCGAGAAGGAGAGTAGTTGCCGTGAGATTCGCGACGATCGCGCTGTGCTCGGCGGCTGTGGCCGCCACGGGATTCGCAGGTGCCGGTACCGCGCAGGCTGCCGGAAATGCGGTGATCGGCGGCAGTTCCGGTCTGGTGTTCGATAACAACGCCGCGTGCTCGCTGACCACGATCGGCTACGACAGCGACGGGCGCCTGGTCGGGCTGACCGCGGGGCACTGCGCCCCGACCGGTGCGCGATTCGGCGCCGAGCGCTTCCTGGATGCCGGTGTGATCGGGACGGTCGCGTACTCCGATGAGGGTGAAGGCCTCGATTTCGCTGTGCTGCAATTCGATCCGGCCAAGGTCACGCCCGTGCGCAACGTCGGGCCGACCACTATCGCCGGATTCGGTGCGGCGCCCGCACCCGGTGAACCGGTGTGCACGAGTGGACGCAGCAACGGATTCGACTGCGGTGTGGTCTGGGGTTCGCTCGAGGGCACCACCATCAACCAATCCTGCTCCAAGCCGGGCGATTCCGGTGGTCCGGTCACCGTCGGTGATCGACTGGTCGGCATGAATCAAGGGCGGCTGACCGGAATCGGCGGCGTCGGATTCAATATCCCGTGCATCTTCCCCGCGAATCCCATTCACTCACCGGCATTCTTCGCACCGATCGACCAGATACTTCAGGCCGTCGACGCCACCGGCGGTGTCGGCAGCGGATTCCAACCCCTCTGATCCGTCGACGGATTGTGCGCCGCGAGTCCGCGCAGGGCTGCGGCGGTGAATTCGTCGAGTGGGTAGAATAATTCGATCGCGAGCTCGGACAGCGTGACATCGGCCGGTGCGCCGAATGTGGCCATGGTGCTGAACATGCGGAGTTCACCGAACGGAGTTCTGATGCGCAGCGGGACCTCGAACGGATTGGGTTGTGCCGCATCGTCATCGGGTTCGTCGATGAAATCAGGCGGTAAGGGATAGGCGGCGACCTCGTCGTACAGTGTCCGGAGCTCGGCGTCGCCAGTGGCATTGACCTGGCGAGACAGTCGCTCCAGGAACAACTCTCGTACCTGGGTCAGGTTGGCGAGACGGGCCGCGAGGCCGTCCGGGTGCAGCACCAGCCGGTAGACATTCGGTTCCGGCAGCATCAGCGCTTCGGGTATATCGGCCATGAACAGGCCCATGGCGTTGTTGCCGGTGACCACATTCCACAGCCGATCCACCACGACCGCCGGACAGGGCTCGTGCGCGGTCAGCATGATGTCGAGTGCGGAGCGGACCGAGGCCAGGCTCGCGTCGTCGAGACGGCTCTCCCGGTAGGCGGGTGCGTAGTCGGCGGCCAGCAGCAGGGTGTTGCGCTCGCGCAGCGGCACCTCCAGCGCATCGCAGAGCCGCAGAATCATGGCTCGGCTGGGTTTGGCCCGTCCGGTCTCCACATAGGAGATGTGGCGTGAGGAGCTGTCCGCGGCCAGCGCCAGATCGAGCTGGCTGAGCCTGCGCCGCTGCCGCCAGTCGCGCAGCAGGGCGCCGACCCGCGATCCCGTCTGATCTACCGCCACCTGGGCAGGTTAATCAGCGCCGTGTGCGCTCGGCCATGACCTCAGGGGTTATTGAGACCTTCACCTCAGGTCCGGCATGGTCGGTTTCGGAAGCCGATCGGCTGCCGAATCGACAAAGGAGAAGAAGATGAGCACACTCGTCGCACGCACCGATTACCTGCGTACCGTACTGCGCTTGGACGGCTGGGGCACCGGAGTGTTCGGCGTCGTCATGCTGGCAGGGGCGGCTGCGCTGAGCGGGCCGTTGGGGCTGCCGACCGCCTGGTCCATTCCGTTCGGCGTCGCAATGGTCGGCGGCGGACTGGCGCTGCTGCTCATTGCCGGGTATCCAGATCTCGTGCCGAGCCACTCGGTCGCTGTTATCGGGGTCAATGTGGTCTCGGCGTTGGCGCTTCTGGTGCTGCCGTTCTCGGGTCTGCTCGACTTGACCGGGTTCATGCTGATCGGCGCGGTGTGGGTTGCGGTATTCGCGGCGCTGGAGGTGAGTGGGATGCGGCGGGGCGGGTTGTGACGATCGGTGCCGTCGGAAGGTCAAGTCGGCACGATATCGGACATCACCGCAATGAACATTTCACTTTCGAGTCGAGGATCATCCTCTGCGCACCGCTGTTTGCATCCGGTGAAGTCGAAACCTGTTCGCAGGTACAAAGACTCGGCGTGGTGATTGCCTTCGACAACCCAGAGCCGAAGTTCCTCGTGACCATGTGCCCTGGTCCAGTCGATGGTGGCGGCCAGCAGTAGATCCGATGCGCCGGTGCCGCGTGCGCTCGGATTGACCCAGACCGAAACCACGACCGGCGGTCTGTCATCCGACTTGGTGACGATGCCCGCCGAGCCGACTACCCTGCCGTCGCGCTCGGCGACGAACAGCAGCCGCGTTCCCATCCATTGCCGCCACTGCGGCTCGTCCCACCGCGATGCCACCTCGAATGTCGAGGCGAACGTCCCTGGTGGCGATCCCGCCAGGGCATCGAGCCGGATCTCCCGGGCGACCAGCCATTCGTTCCCGCCCAACTGTCGCACTCTCATCCGGCGATCGTGTACCGACACCGCCGCAGCATGCAAACGAACATCTTTTCGGACTTGACGGTCGGTATCGTATATTGCCGAAATATGCGCTCCAGCAACATGATTGCGATGCTCGTATGTTACGGCCGCGTATGCTGGTGTCAGTCTCGGCGCGTTTCGTCCGAGGCGACCGCAATGGCGTCGTTGGCGATGGGGAGTTCGGTAGCACCATCGATTCCGGCGGGGAGGAAGTGGATGAGCGGCAACGGGTTGCGATTGTGGATGGTCACGGCGGCCCGGATCGATGCCGATCGTATCGAGGCATTGCCCGCCGGGGTGGCCGTCGCCGCGGATCTGGAATTGGCCGCGGAGCAGGTATGCGCGCATCTGCCCACGGGTGATCCTGATGCCAGCGGCTATTACCTGATCGCCTCCGCCGCCCATGCGACGACTGCGAGCCGCACCTGGGTCAGTCGGGTGCACCGGCAGAACGAAAGCGCACATTGGATACTGGGTCCATGGACGTCTGCCGCGGAGGCCGCGACTCTGCATGGATGTCCGGCCGTATTGGACGCCGTGCCGATCCGGAAGGATATGCGCTGAGTCGTCGGCTCAGCGTAGTCGCCCGCGACGATTCGTCAGGCGCCCGTCGTGTGCGGCTTGGTTGCGCAGCGATTCGATCGTCTCGGTATCCCGTTCGTGGGCGAGATCCAGCATGGCGAGTCCGGTTTCGCGGATCAGCCCATCCAGGTCGTCCAGCATCGCGGCGATCGCATCGCTGGCCGTCCGCAATTCGGCGGCGCTCGGATCCGGCCGGTCGAAGACCATGCGGAGTTTGTGCAGCCGCAGCCCGGTGTCGAAGAGGCGGCGCACCAGCCGATCGCTGGTATCGGCGAACGCGGTGGCGGTTCCGGATAGCTCCTTGGCGGGGCCGAATGATCGTCGCGGCCTGCGCCACGTGCCTCGGCTGCTGCCCACGCGGGCGCCGGTCCGGGAGCTCGACCGCACATCGTCGGGCATCGAAATCCTCCTGAGTCGTTGCTTCGTATTTTGTGGCCACGTTTCGGGACCCGGAGACGTGGCCATTCTGCTGCGCCCGATTTCGGCGGCGACGAACGGCTCCTTCGGAAAACCGATACCTGTCTATCCTTCGTACCGTGTAATTGCTTGGTAGGCAACATGATCACCGCCTGTCCGAAGTGAGGTGATCGATACGGGCTGCTTCGCATCGCGAACTGGTGGACAATAGGGTATGGCAGTACACGGTGTGCGGGAGTCACGCGAACTGTCGGTCGATACCGCGCTGCACCTGCTGGGCACGATCGGATTCGGGCGTGTCGCGTTCTCGCGCTACGCCTTACCCGCGATTCGCCCGGTCAGCCATGCGTTGGTCGAGGACCATTTGGTCATCTATGCCGACGCTGCGACGACCGGTTCGCTCGATCGTCAAGTCGTGGCCTATGAGGTGGACGCGATCGACCACCGGACCTCGCTCGGCTGGTGCGTGATCGTGACCGGCATCGCCGACACCGTGCGCGACCAACACGAAATCGTGCACTACCAGCAGTTCTTGCCCGCCCGCACGGTCGGTTCCGGTGATCGAGTGACCAGAATCCTGCCCGACATTGTCACCGGAATCGAGTACGTAGGGCCGGACGAGGCCGATCGATAGGCGTTCAAGGTTTCGGAATCCTTTCGGGGAGTAGCGGTTCGAGTTTCGTGAGGAAGCGCGCGAAATGTGGATCGGCGTCGGTGCGGTCGAAGGTGTCGATATCCCACCAGCGTGCTTGCGCGAATTCGCCCGGGTCCAAGGTGTATTCGCGGGTGCGGTCGCCGCGGATGACATACCAGAGGCTGACATCCTGGTGTCCGCTGTGCATGCCGACCGTGGTCGTGACGGTGAGGAACAGAGGTTCGGTCCCGACGACGGTGAATTCGGGATCGATGCCCAACTCCTCGGCGGCCTCGCGTCCGGCGGCGGCCATCGGATGTTCTCCCGGCGAGATGTGGCCGCCGGTCGGCAGCCACAGTCCGGCGAGCAGATGACGGCCGAGCAACACGCTGCGGGCTCGCGGGTCGACGAGCACCACATAAGAGACCAGATGTCGTGGGGGAGTATCGGGTTTGACGCGACGGAACACATCGTCGGTCGAGGCCAGCCAGGCCCTGGTGTCCTCGATGTGCTCCCGCTCGAGTGCATCGAGCGGCGTGATCGCGTCGACGAGATCGGCGACGGTCGCGGTCGCGAGGTTCATGGCAGGTGACTGTAGCCGCAGGCACCGACAGGTTTACTACTCGAGGACGACCGGGCGCAGCCGGGTGGTGTACACCCCGGCGCGATCGAGCGCATCGGCGGCGGCATCGAGTTCGATCATGGTCTCCTCGAAGACTTCTCGCGCCCCGGCAATGCAGTAGGCCGGGGTGGTGAGCGCCCCGATCCCTTCGGTATCGATCAATATTCCCGAGGCCTGCAACGAACCGTAATCGGCATCGAGCCCGGCCAGCTCCCCACGCAGTTCCCGCAGCCGATGAAACAACTGCTGCCGCCGAACCTCCAGTGCCAACGGATCGGTCATCGCACGCTCCCACTTCCGAATTCCCCCGCAATCTACCGCGACCTACCTCGAGGGCTCGAACTCCAGCAGCACCGGTCCCTGCGGAAGAGGGAAGAAGCTGTGATGGGTGTCCGGATCGACGGCAACCCTGTGCGCGCCGTCAGCGAGATGACTCGACCCCAGCGCGTTCGTATGCCCCGCACGCTGCTCGAACAGATTCACCCAGCCGCTCTCGGCGGCCACATACAGCCGCTGCGCCGAGCCGTCGTAGACCAGCACATCGGGAGTCTGGCCGACGCTGTTCTCGCCGACCACGCTCCGACGGGTGAGATCGACCGTGACGAGACGGGCATTGTCCTCACACCCCACGAATATCAGCCGATCGGCCGCATCCAAGGCTTGGCCGTGCGGTCCGGCGCAGCCCGGCACCGGAATCCGATCGGTCACCGCCAGCGTCTCCGGATCGATGACCGCGAGATCGCCGGTGCCCTGCACCGCGACGACCATGCGATCGGCATCGGCGTCGTAGACCACATTGCCGACCTCCCCGCCCAATGGCACTGTGCCACGGACGGTTCCGGTATCCGCGTCGACGACCGTCTCGGTCCCGGCGCGTTGATCCGTGGTCCACACCGTGTCGCGTCGCGAATCGAATGCGAGCCCGTCCGGATAGTCGCCGGTCGGTGTGGTCCACAGGATCGCTCCGGTCTCCGAATCGATGGCCGCGAGCTGGTTGCGTCCTGTCGCGGTCGCGTAGGTCCGCCGCCGCTGCGGGACCGCCAGCACACCGTGCACATCCGGCAGATCCGAGATTGTCCGCACCACCCGATGCGCGCGAATATCGACCTCGACTACCGCGCCCGCACCCATATGCGCCACCCACAGCAGGCCGGATCCGGGATCGAGGCTCATGTAGTCGAATCGGACTGCCGCACCGGGCAAAGCGAGCTGCCCGACCTGACGCAGCGGCAGTGCGTCGGACGGCACGGGAGTACCGCACCCGGTCGCCACCATGACAACCGCGCAGGCCAAGCCCATCCGCCACATCGATCCCATCCGAGCCTCCCGTGGAGGTGGTTTCAGGCTAGTGAATTCAGCACAGACCCGCGAGTTTGTAGAGCACCAGCGATCCGGCGACGGCCACGTTGAGGCTGTGTCCGGTGCCGACCATCGGGATCTCGACGGCCAGATCCAGCAGTTCCAGCCCTTCCGGCGGTATGCCGGTGGACTCGTGGCCGAGCACGATGACAGTGCGTTTGCGGGCGACGGGCAGATCGGCGAGTCGAATGGATTCGTCGGTGAGTTCTACGCCCACGATCGCCGAACCCCCGTCCCGCTGACGCTGCAGCCACCGATCGACCCGCCCATCGATCCAATGCACGCACTGGCGGTGGCGCAGCGTATTGCCGTGGTCGAGCGCATCAGGGACCCAGGGCCGTCGCGGTACCGCCATGCACGCACCGACCGCATCACATGTGCGGAGCAGCGTGCCGAGATTGACACCGTGCTTGGGCCAAAGCGGTGCCGCGAGTAGATGATTCCAACAGCCATGCGAACGCGGACGGCGCTGACGGCGGATTTCGGGGCGGGTGCGCACTCGCGCGGCCGTCACGGGCGCGCGGGAATACCCTTCCCGAGGAGGCGGAAGTCTTGGCGGACAATGAATTCCATCATGATGATGCTTCGCGGCGCATCGGGGCCATCGACGTGGCCGGTCAATCTGACGACCGGCCGTATCGT
>NZ_BDBY01000099.1 GCF_001613225.1 Nocardia pseudovaccinii NBRC 100343 | reverse complement strand
CCCGCGCATACACTCGCAGGATTGCGCTGGGGCATCGTCTGCGTGGTTCGTGCGCCTCCTGCACCGAACTTGTCACTGAGCGGTGTTCACCGTGGATTCGTTCACACACTCACGGAACGGCGTGGCCAACCGCCACTACGCGGCTATCGCGGCATCAGTCGTGAGGCCGCACCCGTTGGTTTTCCCTTCTGGGCCACCACTGCTACGTGGGGTGATCTACGACGGCGCGAGCAGCATCGACGGTTCGGGAAGTCGGCCACCGAGGGCATACGTCAGCTGACTGGGGACCACCGAACCCGCGTGAGCGATCGCGTACGGGGAATCAAGCCGATAGGCCCCGGTTCGTCATTCCGCAGGCCGCCCGCGTCGTTTGTCGAGCGCTGCCCCGATCAACTTCCGTGCAGCGTCACCGGTCACCGACTGACCAGCAAGCACATCGAAGGCCCTGCCGTACTGGGCTATTTCTCTCGGCTGAGTGATCGTCAACTCAGCCGTGACGGTTTCGACCATGACCCGCGCGTTGTCGAAGATGGTGAAGTTCGTCATGGATACCCGGTACGGCGACCCTGCCGGAACAATTCCGAGAGCTACCCTCGGCATTCCCGCGACGGCCAGCAGCCGGTCAAGTTGGCCGATCATGGTTTGATCGGTTCCCACCGTGGTCAGTAGGGCTTGTTCCGCAATGACGAAGTGGAACTTGTGGTTTCGCCGGTACAAGATTTGTTGGCGTTCCATCCGCTTGGACACGCCTTCGTCAACATCGTTGGGTACCTGCTGGAACTCGATAACGCGTCGTAGAACACCCTCGGCGTATTCCGCTGTCTGGAGCAATCCCGGTATCAGGAACGGGTGATAAACCCGCATGACCTCGGTTTCCGCTTCCAACTTGATAGAGGCTTGTTGTCTCCGTTTGGTGCCAGTACCGAGTACGCGCCGCCATTCGAGCCACGCGGCTTCGATATTCCGCAAAGTGGCCATCAGGTCAGGGATATGGTTTTCAGCGCCTGTATGGGCGCACCACGCGTGTATATCGGCGTCTGTGGGCTTGGTCTTGCCGTACTCGATTTTCGACACCTTGGTTTGATGCCATCCGGCACGCCGGGCAAGCTCGGTGCCGCTGATACCCGCATCAAGGCGAAGCTCTCGGAGTCGCACCCCGAGAGCTTCCTTAGCCTGATCGAGTGAACTTGTCACGGCTCACTGTACTCAGACAACGGGGTAGCCATAGACCACACCCGTTCTTTGACTGTGCGGATGTACGCGACTATTCGGGGATCGGTGGTTACAGCACCACCAAGCCACTTACCGTTCTCGCCGGGTTCGAATACGGTGAATGCTATAACCGAATCATCAAATATCCACCAATCGTCTACAGTCAATTCGTCAGGGTTGATCAAATGGCGCGGCAGGTACCGCACATCTTCGCCCGCCTCGACATTGAGATGAGCAACGTGTTTCGCGTACCGCGTGTAATCGTTGTGCGGCACGGTGACTACTCGTGCCCGGTTGACTGCTACGCCCCGATTCGTTGTTTCCCTTACCCGGTCTAGCCAAGGTTGAAACCACCGGTAGTCCTCGGGTTCGTTGTTCAGAAACCGAACGAGTGGAGGGTAATCCGGCGGGTAGTAGTCGTCCCTGACTTCGAGGTGGAACGCTTCGCGCTTGGCCTCTCGGAACAGGGCGTCGAATGCCTCACCCTGCGCTAGCAGCATTGCCGTAGAACTTCCTTTCTAGTTTGAGCACTTCCACACAGGTTTCGTCGGGATAGATGTCCATCTGTGCCAGCGCTTCGGCGTCCACAACCGGTGCGCCGGACAGTGTGAACGTACCCCGGCCGGTGTCGGTCATGGCGGCACCGATGAACGTGTCCGGCTCAGCGAATCCCAGTAGTAGATGCGGGATCTCGATTCGTTCCGGCGTGCTCGTCCTCCACCCCTGGCAGATGTAGGTGCCTCTGTCGGTGGCGTACAACGAGGGGCATCCTCCGCCCTCGGTGCCGCCTTTGCCAAGGAACTGTAACCGCATGGTTGGGTCTCCAATCGAATCATGCGCGTTCATGCTTCGAACGTCTTCGATGATGCCTCAGTTGCGGCGGTTCGGGTGAGCGAATAAGCGTATATGAGCATGTTCGAGCATGGGCATGGACGCGGTTGGCTTCTGGTTCGTAGCGTCTGAGCTGGCCCCCGTGACATGTGACGCCAACCGGTCACGGGGTGCCTACCAACACCGGACTACAGGAGTCGAGATGGACAGGCGCACACGACTGTTCGTGTTTCCAGGCGGGTGGTTGGAGGTCGCCGACTACGGCGACGAGAACGACGGTCCGGGGGTGTACCTGGAGTTGCGGACTCCAGCCGATCCTGTGCTACCGCAACGGGTTCCGGGTACTGCCGAGCTACCGAGTAGCCCGGTCGAGCCTGCCGACGCCGAACTGTGCGGACAGGTGCTGCGACTGCTCCGAGACCTGCCGTGAGCAAGCGCGCGCTTGCGACCACCGGACACCCTGGAGGTGTCCAGTGATCACGCTGGGGTGGCTCGTGTGCTTCGGCCTGCCGCTAGCGGTGACGGTCGGGGTGATCGTGTGGCCGGAACCGATTCCGAAGGACCGCACCGTGGACGCGATCCGCGAACGGATCGAACGCGAGGACACGGGCGCGATGATGCCTGACCCGTCACGGGATTACTGATCGGCTCTCGGCCGGTCGGGCGTGAGAAATGAGGAAATCCATTGCTGTACAACATTTCGCGACTCTCTTTTGTCGTTGCAGCAGCTACTGCCGTGCTGGTGCTGGTGACCTCCCCGGCATCGGCAATCACGATCGAAATGTGCGAGCAGTCGGGCGGGATAGTGGTCCGCTGCGCCGAGCAACCGGTGACCCGAGAGGACAAGGTGATGTGTCCGACACCGGGGAAGGCCATCCGGATTTGGTGTGTCGGAGGCCGCGAATACAACGGCTGGGAAATCTTCGAGTCCAGCGGCAATAGCCGCTACGGCCGATAAGGTGTCGGCTATGGCCGAACATCAGTCGGTAACCACGATCACTGGGGCAAACGCCAGCGTCATCGCTGCGTTGCGCCGCGCCGCAGAGATGGCCGCAGAGCACGGGCACGGGTCCGTGATCTGCTGGGAGGATCTGTTGCTAGCGTTGGTCGATACGGCCGGTAGTCCGCCCTCACCGCTCGAATACCAATGGAAACAAAGAGGTTTCGATGCATTGACACTCGACGGGCTTCGCGAGCTGGCAAGGTCCATCGTCCCGGGCAGCCCGGAGGCCGATGGGGACGCGGCGGAACCAGCAACGGTTACGTTCGAGGTCACAGGGCCGTACGCCGACGAGTTTCGGATAGTGGCCGAGCGCCGTCCCTAACCGGGCTGGAGCCCTTGTTGCTTCGAGGGCTCCAGCTCATAGGTTCCGTGCAACCAGGGTGCCAACCTCATCAAGGGTCGGCGTCACTGGCTCGACTTCCTAGCGGACCGGGTCGAGGCGGCCTAGCGGTAGCCGCCTCGGCGGATCGCGTTTCGCGGCGAGGGAATACGCTCTGCCCGATAGTCGCGGTTCTCATCCGGCGGGGCGCAGATACACCTTCGCCCTGCCGGAAAGACAATCCGACAGGGCGTGCAGGTGAGGGTCTAGGTATTGCGCCGGGTCAACCGATTACCCAGATAGGTGAGGCAGGCTGCGGCGATGGACGCGAGCACCGGCAACGGAATGCCGACATCGGGTCCGAAGGACAACGCGGGGGCGAAAGTGCGAAGCGCGTTGGCGGTGGCGACGCAGCCCACCACCGAACCCGCGTGAGCGATCGTGTGCGGGGAATCAAGCCGATAGGCCCCGGTTCGTCATTCCGCAGGGGCACCAGTTCACCTACACCAACGCATCCGGCACCGTGGAGGTACCGACCTCGCAGTGTCACCCCCGATTGTGAAGGAGCCAGAGTTGTGTCTACACCCGAACCGATCGAGTACCCGATAGATCCCGATAACCCGCCGGAGTTCCCCGGGACGCTGCCCCGAGAGCTTTCGGTGGCGCTCCGTGATCGGTTGCAGAAGATTGCAGAGGAAGTGAACCCGTACCTCGGTCCAGACCACCGGGCCATAGACGCACTGGTCAAAGCTGCAACAGAGTTGGCGGTAGTCACCTTCCCTAAGTCGGGGCAGTACGCCGAGTACACCCTGGACGAGTGACCCAGGAGGGGATCAGCCACCCAGGCCGTTCGGCCAAGATCGAAGTAGGCCCTGGTTTTCGCCGGGGCTTACTGCCGGTTGGGGGCGTCCAGACTGGACACCCACGCCCGTTGGGCGGCAATCCGTTTCGTAGATCTGGATGGCGCGTGAAGCCGACGCGACGGCGTCAGACGGGATAGCCGAAGCTGATCTTGCGGGTGGTGGGGTCGGCGGCGACCAAGCGGACCTGGACTTGCTCGCCTTCCGGGGGTGCGCCGATGCAGGGGCCGACTACTGGTGGGTCGGCGATGAATACTTCGGCGGGACGGGTGCCATTGGCTTCGCGTACTACGACGGCCTCGAAGGTCGCGCCGCTGCGTTCGGCGAGCAGGGTGGCTTCGGTGAGGTCGATGCAGGCGCGTTCCACTTTGCCCGCGATGCTGTCGCTGCGTTTCATCGACTCGGCGGTGGGGACCAGGCCATCGCGGACCCATTGCGGCACTTCGGTTCCGGCGCAGCGGGCCAGGCAGATCTCGGTGGCGAAACGGTCGGCGAGGCGGCGCAGCGGTGCGGTGACGTGCGCGTAGGGCGCGCCGATTGCGCTGTGCTGCAGATTGTTCGCGGTCTGAGCGCCGCTCGCAGATTTAGCGGTCCGCCCGCCGCCGCCCGCACCGGTACTGCCTGGCCCGCCCGTGCCGCCGCCGGAATCCGATCCGTCTCGCGAGCCCACGCCGCCCAGTGAGCCCGCCCCACCTGGCGAGTCGGCATAACCTCCCGACCGCGAATCGACGTCCAGCTCGGCGCCGCCCGCCGCCCGCGCACCGCCCGCCGACTGAGCACCGACCCCAGAACCATTCGCCCCGGCACCAGCCACCCCATCGAGCACCGTATATCCCGCACCACGCAGCAGCCCGGTCGCCTCGGACATCAGCACCAACGTCGCAGGCGCATTCGGATCGAGCCCGGCCAGCATCCGACCGACGGACTGCCCCGCAGGCCAGGCAACCCCCAACGCCGCGGCGGTCCTGCGCATCGAATCGATCGCCGAAACAATGGGCGGCGGCATCGTCCGCAGCAATGCGATGCGCTCACCGACACTGGGCGCACCATCGGATCCTTTGCCGTTCAACATGATTCGCGCCGCGCACATGCCGGTCAGCAGGGAGATCTGCTCGTTCCAGTCGTCGGCGGCGGTGCGCGGTTCCACCACCAGACGCCAGTGGCCGACGGCCTTGTCGTCACGGATGATGCTCTGGGCGGGCAGGCGCAGCCCGATCGCGCCGCGTGCCAGTCCAGCCTCGATGCGCCGCTTACCGAATTCCGGCAGGGCCGCGATCGAGGGATGCAGGCGGTTCGCGTCGGCGTCGGCCTGGACGCTCGCATAGTCGAGCCGGGCGCGCGAACGCACGGTAGCCCGGGTCACCGAGAACCGCTGCGGTTCCGCGTTCTCATCGCATTCGATGGTCCAGAGGGCGGCGGGCCTGGTCTGGTCCGGCAGCAGGCTCGCGGAATTCTCCGACAGGATCGACGGGTGCAGCGGCACGATGCCGTCGGGGAGATAGAAGGTCTGGCCGCGCACGCCCGCTTCCTGGGCCAGCGGGCCCGCGGGGTCTACTACGGCGGCGACATCGGCGATCGCGTAATGGACGGTGAAACCGGAAGAGGTGCGTTCGATATGCACCGCCTGGTCCAGATCCATGGCGCCGGGCGGGTCGATCGTGACGAATGGAATATCGGTGCGATCGGCGCGAGTGCCCGCGAACGCGTCGATCGCGTCGCGGGCCGCCGCGGTGGCCGCGGCGGGATACGCCGAGGCCAATCCGAATTCGGATCGAATGGCGCCGAAATCGACCGGCGCCGACACGATCCGCTGGTGGAGTTCCACGCTGTCGCAGTCGGTCTCTACTGCAGTGCCAACATGGTGCCGTTCAATTCATTGAGCGGGCCGTACACGGTAAAGGTCACCCGGCCACCCGGGACGCTGGTGGAAACGCCCGCCGCCGCGTCCAGCGCCTCACCGAACGACGCCGCCGACGGATGCGGCAGACCGGCGATGGCCTGCCCGATGTGGTTCTGGTACACCCAGGCGGTGTCGGCCGAGTTGAGGTCGACCTGGACCCCACCCGCCAGCGGGGTGACCGCGACCGCCGAGGCGGATCCGGTGCCCAGCATGGCGAAAACCGATGCGGCCCCGGCGATCAGCGCACCGGCGACCAGTGATCGAACAATCCGCATAGAGTTGTGACCTGCTTCCGTGATCGAAGAATGTGATTTTCGTGGCGGACCGGCAACGGGTCTTACCAACGGCGCCTACTCTATGACGTCGCTCACGTTCTAGGCCAGTTCCAACCGAATCGCCATGCCGGACACGCCGAGCCCGGCGAGGTCACACCCCGACTGCTAGGGTTCCCCGGCGTGGCGGGATCGAGCTTTTCCCGCGCATTCGCAAGTGACATGTACGTCGACAATTGGGAGTTATCCACTGATGTCAACGATTCTTTTCGATTACCTGATGCCACTGCTCGGTCCGGAGCAGGCGGCGTATTGGGCTCAGGTTTTCATGGTCAACCCGCTCTGACCTCACCGTCGACGATGCGGTTTTCGTCGCCTTCCGTTAACCGGACGGGAGGCGACGTTTCCCAAGTGCCGCTAGCATCCCGCTGCGTGACCAGAACTACCGCCGCTATCGCGGCCAGCTCCGCCGTGTTAGCCCTGCTCCTTGCCGGTTGCGGCGATGACAAAGACTCTTCCGCTCCCGCGACGACCTCGGCGGCCAAGTCCGCGGGCGGCGAGACAATCGACAACGTCAAGGCGGGGACGTTCGTCGTCAGCTACCGCAGCGCCTTCCCCAAGCTCGCCGAGGGCAAAGACGACGCCAAGATCAGCGGCATCCTGGTCGACACCTGCAAGGACATCAAGGGCGGCAAGGGCGAGGACGAAGTCGTCCAGAACGTCATCAAGCGCACGAAGGGCACCACCGAGGCCTCCAAGGAAGAGGCCCAGGCGATCTATCAGATGGCGAAGCTGCTCTGCTGAGCGAAAACCTTCAATCCTTCAGCCACGGAAAGTAATTGGGCAGGTATTTCAACACATACCCCACGGTGATCATGAGAATGATCGCGATCACGGGAATCAGTATGGACATCGGCCCGGTTTCCTTACGTTGTGCTACCGATGCGGTGGTACGGCACGCAATAGCTGCCGTACCCGTATCGGTATACGCCCGTTGTGTTACGGGCGCGTTCCATCTTGTTCGACCGCTGGCGTGTTGCCCTGACCGAGTGCCTGTGTCGGGTCGGGCGGGTTGATCTCCGGTGTGGATTCGGAAGCGGTCGGGGTGGGCTCGGCGGTGGTCGCCGCGGACGGCGTACCCCGTTCCAGGAACCGCAGCAATTCCACCGGGAACGGCAGCACCAATGTCGAATTCTTTTCCGCCGCAACCTGAACCACGGTTTCCAGCAATCGCAGTTGCAGTGCCGCCGGTGATTCCGACATCTGTGCGCCCGCCTGCGCCAACTTCTTCGACGCCTGGAATTCGCCCTCGGCGGAAATCACTCGCGCCCGCCGTTCCCGCTCCGCCTCGGCCTGCCGCGACATCGAGCGCTTCAGCGAATCCGGAATCGAGACATCCTTGATCTCGACCCGATCGATATGGATACCCCAGGCGAGCGCCGGGCTATCGATCATGATCTCGAGCCCCTTGTTCAGCTCCTCACGATTGGACAACAGGCTGTCCAGATCGCTCTTTCCGATGATCGAACGCAACGAAGTCTGCGCCACTTGCCCGACGGCGAACAGATAGTTCTGCACTTCAACCACCGCGCACACCGGATCGATCACCCGGAAATAGACCACCGCGTCGACACGCACCGTCACGTTGTCGCGGGTGATGCCGTCCTGCGCGGGCACCGGCATGGTGACGATCTGTGTGGAGACCTTGCGCATCCGGTCGATGAACGGAATCAGCATGCGCAGTCCGGGATCTCGGGTTCCGACCACGCGGCCGAACCGGAACACCAGCCCCTTCTCGTATTGGGCGACAATGCGCGCGCTCATCGCGGTGAGCACCCCGCCCGCGATCGCCCCCACCCCGAAAATCGCCCCGATGACAGAAAGAATATCCATGGCTACACCCCGTGCGAAGTGCCTGACCGCACCGAATTCCGGCTCAGCGGTCACTTCCATCATGGCACCAGCGAGCACCGGATTGCAGGGGCGGACGAGTTGACCTGTAAGCCGGATCCTGTCCCCGGTTCACACCGGGTGACGACCATCCATCTGGACACACCGTTGCCGGGTGCCTCGAGCGGTCCACCCGCAGGCTCGGGCGAGCAACCCTCGAACACCTGCGCAGCCGCACCGCGAACGGTGCGACCTTCGACCTTGCTCCGGGCGGGGTTTACCTAGCCGCCCCGGTCACCCGGGGCGCTGGTGCGCTCTTACCGCACCGTTTCACCCTCACCGCACGATCCCGAGGGATCATGGGCGGTCTGTTTTCTGTGGCACTCTCCCGCGGGTCACCCCGGGTTGCCGTTAGCAACCGCCCTGCTCTGTGGAGTCCGGACTTTCCTCGGCGACGGGCGGCGGCACTTCGCGTGCCCGTTCCCATCACCGCGGCCGCCCGGCCAACTCGTCCGCAGCGTTTAGCCTACTTTGATCTAGGGGTACGTTGTTCACTGGCCTGACCGCGCTCGGTCGGGGGGCAATAGTTCGGACCGAAACAGTACGGTGAGGTGCCATGGAACGTGTCGAGGTCAGTTTTCCCTCGGGTAGCGAGCACTGCGCTGCCTGGCTGTATCCCCCCGCTGGCATCCCCAAGCCCCGCCCACTTGTTGTGATGGGGCACGGACTCGGCGCCAACCGGGAGATGGGTCTGGATAGGTACGCACGGCGATTCGCCGCCGCCGGGATGGGTGTGCTGGTATTCGATTACCGGCATTTCGGGGCCAGTCAGGGTGCGCCGCGTCAGCTACTACATATCGCCCGGCAGCGTGAGGACTGGCGCTCGGCCATCGCCTATGCGCGCACGCTGCGCGGCTTCGACGCGACCCGAATCGCGCTGTGGGGCACTTCTTTCGGTGGCGGCCACGTGTTGTCGGTCGCGCCCGACGACGACTACATCGCGGCTGTCGTCGCCCAAGTTCCGTTCACCAGTGGCTGGGCATCGGCCATGGCGAAGGGGCCGACCAGTTTGACCAAGGTGGCCACCATCGCGGCCACCGATCTGCTCGTCGGTCCCATCCGGCGCAAGCCTGTTCGCGTCCGGTTGGCCGGGCGCAAGCGTTCGGCGGCGCTGATGAGCGCGCCGGATGCGCCGGAGGGTTATGGCAGGCTCGCCGACGAGAGCGAGACCTACGAACCGAAAGTCGCTGCCCGTGTGGCATTCTCGACACTGTTCGATTCACCTGGCCGCCGCGCCAAGGCATTGAAGATGCCGGTCTTCTACGCGGTCGCCGACAACGACACCATCGCACCGCCGAAGCCGACGCTGCGCGCGGCCGAACGCACCAAGCACGCGATCGTAAAGCGTTATCCGGTGGGGCATTTCGATGTGTACTTCGACGATGTCTTCGAGCAGACGGTATACGACCAGACCGAGTTCCTGGTGTCGGTGCTGCGGCCCTGAGCCTGGTTCGAAGTGAAGTGTGGGGTGGAACCGCGTAGCGGTGCCACCCCACGGTTGATCGGTTGAAAGATGTTGCCCGCGTTGGCGTATGCGTGATGTCTTCGGTCGGCGGTTTGACGACCGAGAAAGCCCGGTTGTTCCGCCGCAGTCGACGTGATTGAACGTCAGCATGTACTGCGGAGATGTCCCCGGCGATTCCGCTTCTTGATCTCCGAACAGGCGCTCGATACGAATGTCTCGACCTGAGGCGAGAAAAGCCTCAGTAGTGACGAGTCAACCCGATACGAACGCCGCTGCGGCAGGGTATTTGGCCAGCGCTTCGCCCGCCGCGATTTCTTCGGCATCGGCGAGCAATTCGTAGATGGTGGCGTTGACGCCGGTGGCGTGGGTTCGGGCGGCGCGCGCCAGGATGGCTTCGCGGGATTCGACGGCGTCGCGGTGGTCGCCGAGTACGGTTTGCAGGCGTTTCGCTTCGGTGCCGAGATCCTTTGCGGCACTGCCGAGTACGTCGGTCGCGCCCTCGCACGAGTAGCGCAGGCGCTTGGCGCCCTTGCGGATATCGTGCAGCAGTTCGACGCGCTCGGCGGGGGAGACGGCGGGTTCGGCGTAGACCATTCGCTGTAGGCGTTTGCGGTCCTTGCGCAGGATGCGTTCGAAGACTTCGTCGGCGGGCTGCTTCGACGTGTCGGCATCGAGGGGCGGGTCGGTGCGCCAGGACGAAAGACGGTGGCGCAGTGCGTGATAGCGATGGTGATCGAGGGCGTCGAGGATCTCGGCATGCGCCTTTCGGTACCGGTCTCGCTCCGCGTCGACCAGATCGGTGCGCACGTACTCGGTGGTGCCGGGCACGTAGGCGCTGCCCGCCTTTGGCACAGCTGATTCCGTTGCGAGCCGGGCGAATTCATCCTGTGGTGCGTGTGCGGCCAGCAGTGCCGCGAACCGTTCCGCCCGCACCTCGGCATCGCGGGCAACACCGAGCAGATCGGCCAGCCACTTCAGTTCGTCCTGCATCTCGGCGATCGGTGTGGCCTCGAAGAGCGTGCGGTACGAGCGCAGCACGCTGCGCAGTCTGCGCGTCGCGACCCGCATCTGGTGCACCGAATCCCATGCGTCGGCGCGGACGTCCGGTTCTGCGGCCAGCAGCCGGTCGACGTCGTCGCGTAGTGCCGCGACGATGGCGGTTCCGGCCCTGACCATGATCAGCTCACTTTCGCGAATCCGTCGGTCGCCTCGACGAGATGGTGGGTGATTCCGGGTTCGGCGGCGGCGTGACCGGCATCGTCCACGATGTGCAGTACCGATCCGGGCCAGGCACGATGCAATTCCCATGCGCTGGTCGCCGGGCAGACGACATCGTGGCGACCCTGCACGATGACGGCCGGGATGTGCGCGATCTTGTCGATATCGCGCAGCAACTGTCCTTCGTCGAGGAATCCGCCATTGACGAAGTAGTGGTTCTCGATCCGGGCGAAGGCCAGCGCGAACCGCGGCTCGGCGCTCTCCTGCACCCGATCCGGGTGCGGCAGTAGCGAACTCGTCGCGCCCTCCCACGTGGACCAGGCGATGGCGGCCGCTTCGGCGACCTGCTCGTCGGGGGAGTGCAGCAGCCGGTGGTACACCTGCACCAGATCGCTGTCGCGCTCGTCCACCGGCACCGGGGCCAGGAACTTCTCCCACTCGTCGGGGTAGATGTTGCCCGCGGCGCCGTTGTAATACCAGTCGATTTCCTTGCGCCGCAACAGGAATATGCCGCGCAGTACCAGTTCGGTGACCCGCTCCGGATGCTGTTGCGCATAGGCGAGTGCGAGCGTGGAACCCCAGGAGCCGCCGAATACTTGCCAGCGATCGATGCCGAGACGAATACGCAGCGCTTCGACGTCGGCGATCAGATGTGCGGTGGTATTGGTCTCCAGACTCGCACCGTCCGCGATATGCGGGGTGGATCGTCCGCAGCCGCGCTGATCCAGTAGCACGATCTTGTAGGCGGCCGGATCGAAGAACTGCCGGTGGAACGGTTCGGTGCCGCCGCCGGGTCCGCCGTGCAGGAACACCACGGGCTTACCGTCCGGATTGCCGCTGACCTCCCAGTACACGGACTGGCCCGCGCCGACATCGAGCATGCCGGTTTCGTACGGCTCGATCGCGGGATAGAGGGTTCGCATCAGAAGGCGATTCCCGAAGCCAGATCGGGCAGTTCCAGCGCCTCGATGGCCTGCTGGTGTACATCGGCGCAGCTCTTGGTGGTGATCCGGTCGATCATCGCCTTATCGGCGAGTACGTGGCCGTTGATGCCGCCATTGCGCAGCGCCCATTCGTGCACCAGCGCATTGAGCCCGATCCGGCCCAGCGTCGGACCCTGCACCCGCCAGTTCGACAGTTCCGGGCGGATCATGTCGCACAGCTGGGTGGCCGACGCGTCGGAAATCTCCAGGGTCGTCGCCGGTGCGCTGGTGGTCTTGGCCGCGCTGGTGGCTGTCGCCGATCCGGTGGTGGAGCTCGAGCTGCCGGTGGGCGCCGGGCTCGAGTCGCTCCCGCAGGCGGTGAGCGCCGCGGCGGCGAACAGGCCCGCCACCACTAGCGTGCTGCGTGAAATCCAACGGGGTTGCGGCATCGGTACCTCTGCTCGTGTCGGCATTGTCGGCTTCGAGTCTGCCATTATTTGCCGCGCCTGGCCCGCGCGAGTTTGCCGGGCGCCGCCGATCAAACCGGGCCGAAGCCCGCGCGCAGATCGTCGAGCAAGCCCCGCAGGAAGCGCGCGAACCGCGGTGGTGACGCGTCGATGGTGCGCCACGGATGCAAGGCGACCAGTGGTGCCAGCCGGTCGACGAGGGCGATCTCGGCATCGGTGACGGCGCACGACTGCCGCCACCGGTCCAGGTATTCCGAGCGGTGCGGACCGCGCAGTACGCGCCAGGACAGCAGCGGATGGGTGATTACCGCATCGCCCCAGTCGAACAGCATGTCCGAATCGGTGAACACGTTTCCCGGATGCAGATCATTGTGTTCGATGCTCAGCCTGCCGAATTCGGCAAGCGCCGCGCCTGCTTCGGTGATCGCCGCGCCGAGGCCGGGAACGCGTGGCTCGAAATGCCGATACACCGTGATCAGCCGGGACGGGGGCAGATACGGTGTGCCGGTGGCGCGCAGCTCATCGATGTGATCGCCCATCGCCAGCTGGAGGTCGGCGTAGCGGCGGACCAATTCGGTCCACGCGGCCACGGAATCCCGCGCCGTACCACCACCGTCGGGACTGAGCAACCAGCCGTGATCCGGTTGCACCGCAAGCGGTTCGAGCACGCTGCCGGGTAGCAACCGGGCCAATGCTTGGAGCAGCGGACCCTCGTGCGCACCGGCGCGAGCATTGGCCTTCAACCACACCGGACCCGCATCGGTCGGGATGCGCATGATCAACGACCACGCCCGCCGTCGCGTTTCCTCCGGCGTCTCAATGATTTTCAAGCCGCGATCGGTGAGAACACCCGTGGCCCAATCGAGCATCGGTTGCACGGGTTGGCCGAGCAGCGCCACTGGCGCGTGCACTGCTCGGCCGGTCATCGTGAACTCAGAAGCTGTGCTCGGGACCGGGGAAGGTCCCCCGTCGCACCTCGTCGGCGTAAGCGGCTGCGGCGGAACGCAATTCATCGCCGATCCGGCCGAACCGCTTGACGAACTTGGCGGTCTTTCCGCTGGTGAAGCCAGCCATATCCTGCCAGACCAGCACCTGCGCATCGCATTCCGCGCCGGCGCCGATGCCGACGGTCGGGATGGTCAGCTTGCGGGTCACCTGGCCGGCCAGTTCGGCGGGCACCATCTCCATCACCACGGAGAACGCACCGGCCTCCTGGACCGCGATGGCATCGGCGATGAGCTGCTCGGCGCCGTCGCCGCGACCCTGCACCCGGAAACCACCGAGGGTATTGACGCTCTGCGGGGTGAAGCCGATATGCGCCATTACCGGAATACCGGCCGAAGTGATCAGCGCGATCTGCTCGGCGACCCGCTCACCGCCCTCCAGCTTGACCGCGTGCGCACCGCCCTCCTTCATGAACCGGGTCGCGGTGGCCAGCGCCTGCTGCGGCGAGGTTTCGTAGGTGCCGAACGGCAGATCGGCCACCACCAGCGCATGCGGTGCACCGCGGACCACGCCGCGCACCAGCGGGATGAGCTCGTCGACGGTGATCGGCACGGTGGTGTCGTAGCCGTAGACGACGTTGGCGGCGGAGTCGCCCACCAGTAGCACCGGAATTCCGGCTTCTTCGAAGATGCGAGCGGAGGAATAGTCGTAGGCGGTCAACATCGACCACTTCTCGCCATCGGCCTTCATCTGCCGCAGATGAGGTACCCGTGTCTTGCGCTTGGCCGGTTTGGCCGCCGGGGCAGCGCCGTAAGCAGGGGTCTCCGATTCGGATGCGGACATCATCGTCCCTTTCGTGGTTGTCGCCTCGAGGCCCGTCCGGGTCCCCGGGTTGTGTGACGAATCCAGTCTGCCACCCGTGCGATCGCGACTTAAGCGCGATGACGGTGCATTTGGTCACAGCCGCATCCGCGCCGCCGGGCGACCGGACGCACGGCCTCGCGCGGCAATGGCAGGATCTTTCTCATGTCTGTGGTGCGGAGTGGGTCGCGTGGTGTGCTGGTCGCGGTGACGTTGGCGGTGGTGGCGGCCGGATGCAGCGCATCCAAGGACGCGCCGGGCAATGCGTTACCCACGCCGCCCCAGGGCCTCGAGAAGTTCTACAGCCAGACCGCGAACTGGGGTTCCTGCGACGATTTCGGTTCCCCGGACGATCGCCCCGCACCCAACACCGAATGCACCCGCATCACCGTGCCCGTCGACTACACCAAGCCCGACGGCGCGACCGCGCAGATCGCGCTGGCCCGAATTCCGGCCAGCGGCAAGCGGATCGGCTCACTGCTGCTCAATCCGGGCGGGCCGGGCGTATCGGGTCTGTCGATGGCGGGTATCGCGGGCAAGACGCCGTTGGCCGAGCGCTTCGACCGGGTCGGATTCGATCCGCGTGGGGTCGGCTCCTCGATCCCGACCATCGCCTGTCTGACCCCGCAGCAGAACGACGCCGAACGCGCCGAACCCCCCACCGACAACACCCCGGACGGCATCGCCAAGGCCGAGGACGAGAACCGTCAGTTCGTCGGTCACTGCGTCGAGCGCACCGGCACCGAATTCCTGGCCCACGTCGGCACCCGCGAGGTGGTGCAGGACATGGATGTGATCCGCGCCGTCCTCGGTGATCCGAAGCTCAGCTACCTCGGCTACTCCTACGGCACCAAGCTCGGCTCGGCCTACGCCGAGAAGTTCCCGGACAATGTGCGCGCGCTGGTGCTCGACGGTGCGGTGGACTCCTCCCA
>NZ_BDBY01000098.1 GCF_001613225.1 Nocardia pseudovaccinii NBRC 100343 | reverse complement strand
GCGCGCAGCCGCCGATCCCGCAGCCGCCCGCCCCCCAGGACGCGGTGCCGCAGCCGCCGGTCGCGCAGATGTCTCCGGCCGTCGGCAATAACCAGCCGAAGTGACCTCGGCATCGGCTGTGCCTGATTTTCCACAAGACGGGGTTCCACCAGTGCCGATGTCCCCACACGCACCACCGTCTTTCCGATCGGGCGAACTGTCCGACCCCAAGCTGACGGCGGCGCTCAGAACGCTGGAACTGACCGTCCGTCGTCGACTCGACGGTGTGCTGCACGGCGATCACCTCGGCTTGATTCCGGGCCCCGGCTCGGAGCCAGGCGAGGCCAGGACCTATCAGCCGGGCGACGATGTGCGCCAAATGGATTGGTCGGTCACCGCCCGCACCACCCATCCGCATGTGCGGCAGATGATCGCGGACCGGGAACTAGAGACCTGGATGGTGGTCGATCTGTCGGCCAGCCTCGACTTCGGTACCGCACTGTGCCAGAAGCGCGATCTGGCCGTCGCGGCCGCCGCGGCGATCACCCACCTCACCAGTGGTGGTGGCAATCGGATCGGCGCGGTCGTCGCGACCGGTGAGCAGTTGACCCGCATTCCCGCGCGCAGCGGCCGGGTGCACGCGCAGTCGATGCTGCGCGAGATCGCGACGACGCCGCATGCCCGTGACGGTGTGCGCGGCGATCTGCGCGAGGCGATCGAATCGCTGCGCCGCCCGCAGCGCAAGCGCGGACTCGCGGTGGTCATCAGCGACTTCCTCGGTGATATCAACTGGCAGCGCTCACTGCGCGCCATCTCCGCGCGCCACGATCTGCTCGCGGTGGAGGTCCTCGATCCGCGCGACCTGTCGCTGCCCGATGTGGGCGATGTGGTGCTGCACGATCCCGAGACCGGGCGCACCCGCGAATTCAGCGTGACGCCTTCGCTGCGTGCCGATTTCGCGGCCGCCGCCGAGCGTCATCGCGTTCAGGTCGAACAGGCCCTGCGCAGTTGCGGCGCACCGGTGCTCACCCTGCAGACCGATCGGGACTGGATCTCCGACGTGGTCCGGTTCGTGTCCACCCGGCGCCACGCATTCGGCGCCCCGAGCGGACGGGCGCCGCGCCAGTGAGTATTTCGCATTTCACCGCGCTGGTCTGGCTCGGTTTCCTCGCCGTGGTCGTGCTGATCGCGTTGGGCTACATCCTCGTTCAGCGCAGCCGCCACCGGCACATGCTGCAGTTCACCAATATGGAGCTGCTGGAGAAGGTCGCCCCGTCGCGGCCGAGTCCGATGCGGCATGTGCCGGTCGCGCTGATGCTGGTCGGTCTGGTGTTCCTGACCATCGCGGCCGCGGGGCCGACCGCCGTCAAGAAGGTGCCGCGCAATCGCGCGACAGTCGTTCTGGTGATGGACGTTTCGCTGTCCATGGAGGCCACCGATGTCCCGCCGTCGCGACTGAAGGTGGCACAGAAGGCCGGTAAGGAATTCGTCGACGGGCTGCCGCCAGGTATCAATCTCGGCTTCGTCACCTTCGCGGGTACCGCATCGGTGATGGTGCCGCCGACGACGAACCGCGAGGCCGTCAAGGCGGCCATCGACAACATCAAACTCGCCGAGCGCACCGCCACCGGTGAGGGCATTCTCACCGCGCTGCAGTCGATCGACACCATCGCCACGGTGCTCGGTGGCGCGGAGACGCCGCCGCCCGCGCGCATCGTGCTGATGTCCGACGGTAAGCAGACGGTGCCCGACGACAAGGATGTCGACAACCCACGGCACGGTTTCACCGCGGCCCGCCTCGCCAAGAACAAAGGCGTTCCGGTGTCGACGATTTCGTTCGGCACGTCGTGGGGCACGGTGGAGATTCCGGACCAGGACGGTAAGGGCGCCCAGCGCGTCAAGGTGCCTGTCGACGACGATGCGCTGCGTGAGATCGCCAAACTCTCCGGCGGCGATTTCTATACCGCTTCGAGCCTGACCGAGTTGACCGCGGTCTACGACACGCTCGAAGAGCAGATCGGTTACGAGATGACCAGGGGCGATGCCAGCAGGCCTTGGCTTTTGCTCGGCATGCTCGTTGTCGCTGCCGGTGTAGTTACCGGCTTGCTCTATCGTCAACGGCTGCCGTAGTCGTCAACGCCTGCCGTCGCGACGCGCCCGGTTCCACATAGAGCACTATGTGTGGCCCGGGCGTGGCGCACGAACCCGAACAGATAGGTTGGTCCTCATGTCGAACATCACATCCCGGTCGGTCCTGGTGACCGGTGGCAACCGCGGTATCGGACTCGCGGTCGCGCAGCGTCTGCTTGCCGATGGGCACAAGGTGGCCGTCACGCATCGTGGGTCGGGGGTGCCGGACGGTCTGTTCGGTGTGAAATGCGATGTGACGGACAGTGATTCGGTCGATGCCGCGTTCACCGAGGTGGAGCAGCATCAGGGGGCGGTCGAGGTGCTCGTCGCCAATGCGGGTATCACCGACGACACCCTGTTGATGCGGATGAGCGAGGAGCAGTTCACCAAGGTCATCGATGCGAACCTGACCGGTGCGTTCCGCTGCGCCAAGCGTGCCAACCGCGCCATGCTGCGGGCACGCTGGGGTCGGATGATCTTCCTCGGCTCCGTGGTCGGTCTCGCCGGTCAGGCCGGACAGATCAACTACGCCGCGTCCAAGGCCGGTGTCATCGGTCTGGCTCGCTCGGTCACCCGCGAACTCGGTTCGCGTTCGATCACCGCCAATGTCGTCGCGCCCGGCTTCATCGAGACCGATATGACCGCTGAGCTGCCCGACGATCTGCGTGACATGGCGAAGAAATTCATTCCGCTGCAGCGTCTCGGCGAGCCCGAAGACGTCGCGGCCGTGGTCAGCTTCCTCGCTTCCGAGGATTCGCGGTACGTTTCCGGCGCGGTGATCCCGGTCGACGGCGGCATGGGCATGGGCCACTGACCCAACCGGCAGCCGCGTGTTCGGCGGTCGCGTAACCAGTTGAACTTCGACAACAGGAGAACCGAAAACCCATGGGCGGATTGCTCGAAGGCAAGACCATCCTGATCACCGGCATCATCACCGATTCCTCGATCGCGTTCCACGCGGCGGCGGTCGCGCAGCAGCAGGGCGCGAAGGTGATCATCACTGGCATTCCGGAGCGGCTGCGGTTGATCGATCGGATCGCCAAGCGGCTGCCGCAAGAGGTCGCCCCGGCCATCGGCCTGGACGTCACGAGCGAGGAGGATCTGGCCTCCCTGCCGGAGAAGGTGCGCGAGCTCGCCCCTGAGGGCGTCGACGGCGTCCTGCACTCCATTGCTTTCGCGCCCAAGACACTGATGGGCCCGGATGCGGTGGCCTTCCTGGACGGTCCTGGCCCCGACGCCGCCAAGGCCTTCGAGATCTCGGCGTGGTCCTACGCCTCGTTGGCCCGTGCCGTGCTCCCGGTCATGAACGAGGGCGGCTCCATCGTGGGCATGGACTTCGACCCCCGCACCGCCATGCCGTACTACAACTGGATGGGTGTGGCCAAGGCGGCCCTCGAATCGGTGAACCGCTACGTGGCGCGGGAAGTCGGCACCGCCAAGAAGGTCCGGTCGAACCTGATCGCCGCAGGTCCGATCAAGACCCTCGCCGCCAAGGCCATCGCGGGCACCGCCACCGATGACGCCAAGCAGCTGACCATGCTCAACGAGTACTGGGATGGTGCCTCCCCGATCGGCTGGGATGTCGACGACCCGACCGTGGTCGCCAAATCCATTGTGACGCTGCTGTCGGACTGGCTGCCCGGCACCACCGGTTCGATCATCTATGTGGACGGCGGCGCCAGCCACAACACTTGGTTCCCGGAAAACGGGTTCGCCGCCAACTGAAGCCGGAGGAGGAGCCGTGGCTGCGGATGCCACTGCCGGAGAAGTGGATGCGCTGCTACTGCTGTCCTTCGGCGGCCCGGAACGCCCCGAGGACGTGATGCCGTTCCTGGAGAACGTCACTCGGGGGCGGGGCGTGCCGCGTGAACGTCTCGAGGAAGTTGCGCAGCATTACCTGCACTTCGGCGGTGTCTCCCCGATCAATGCGCTCAACCGCGACATCATCGCCGCGGTGGAACGCGAATTGGCCGGTGCCGGAATCGAATTGCCGGTGTACTTCGGTAACCGCAACTGGGACCCGATGGCCGAGGACACCGTCGCGCGCATGGCGGCCGACGGTGTGCGGTCGGCCCTGGTGTTCCCGACCTCGGCGTGGGGTGGATACTCCGGCTGTCTGCAGTACGACGAGGACATCGCAAGGGCGCGTTCGGCTTTCGGGGCGGATGCGCCGGAACTGGTGAAGTTGCGGCAGTACTTCGACCATCCGTTGCTGATCGAGGCGTTCGCGGCGGCGATTCGCGCCGCGGTGGATGCGCTTCCGGCCGGGCGCCGCGATGGTGCTCGGCTGGTTTTCACCGCGCACTCGATACCGGTGTCGGCCGATATTTCCGCAGGACCGCCCGCGGACGGTGGTCGGCTGTACAGCCGTCAGGTCGCCGAGGCCGCGCGATTGTGTGCCGCCGCAACCGGATTCACCGATTTCGACGTGGTGTGGCAGTCCCGTTCCGGTCCGCCGCAGATTCCTTGGCTGGACCCCGATATCGTCGATCATCTCGAGGATCTGTCCGGCAAAGGTGTGGATGCGGTCGTGGTCTGCCCGGTCGGGTTCGTCTCCGATCACCTCGAGGTCATCTGGGATCTGGATAACGAGGCCAAGGAGAAGGCCGAGGAACTCGGCATGGCGTTCGCGCGGGCCGCCACCCCCGGGACCGATCCCCGCTTCGCGCAGTTGGTCGTGGAACTGATCAACGAGCATCTGACCGGTATCCCGCCGCGCCGACTCGGCGACATTCCGGGTTATGGGTGCACCGTGAACGGTGCCCCCTGCGCAATCGACTGTTGCACCCCGCCGCGACGCCATGCCGCGGCAACGTAGCTTTCGAAGTGGGCGTCCGCCGTCAAATTCTCGCGCGGCGCGCACCGCGGCGCCGTGGACGCAGCTGATACAGGCGGTACCAGGCCAGCGCTAGGAAGACTGCCCCCAGCCCGGCGACGACTCCCATGTCGAGCAGCCACGTGCCGATGCTGTGTTTCCACAGCGGGTCGGCCGCGCCCGAGTGCGGTGAGAGGGTGTCCAGATCGATGGTGGCGGCCCCGGCGGCGAACCCCCAACGGGCCGGCGCTATGTAGGCCAGTTGCTCCAGGCCGAAGGTACCGGGTAGCCGCACCAGCCCGCCGGTGAGCACCAGCTGTGCCATCGACAGCACAATCAGCAGCGGCAGTGTCTTCTCCGAGGTGTTCACCGAGACCGACACCAGCAAGCCCAATGCCAGCGATGCGATGCCGAGCAGCGCCATCGCCAGGATCAGCTCGAGCTCGATAGATGTGAAGAGCCCCTTGGGCGGCCTATCCACACCGATGAGGCCGATCAGCACGAGCACCGCCGACTGCAGGGCGGTGATCACGCTCAGGACCAGCAGTTTCGACATCAAATAGACTCCGGCCGACAGGCCTGCCGCGCGTTCTCTGCGGTAGATCGTCTGTTCTTTGACGATCTCGCGAATCGAGTTGCCGGTGCCGACGAAGCACGCACCGAATGCCAAAACCATGAGCTTGGTCGCGGCATCGATATTGGATCCCGGAGCCCCGGCGAACCCCTGGCCCGACGGGATCGCAGCGATCAAGCCACCGAGTAGCAGGGGCAGCACCCCAAGGAGGGCCAAATAGCTGCGGTCCGAGGCGATCACTGCCAGATATCGTCGGCACAGGGTGCTGAGCTGGCTGAACTTGGACTGCTGTGCGGGCGGCGGTGCGGGTGTGTGTACTTCCTTCGGACCGACGTCGTCGGTCAACCCGACCGCCACGTAGTTCTCGAAGCGCGGCGAAGTACGGAATTCATCTGCCCAGTCGCGGTCTTCCTCGCGGTCGAACGCCTGGAACACCTCGGCCCAGCTGCGCTGCGCGAACTGCTGCAGCCCCTCGGCGGGCGGCCCGTAATAGGCCAGCCGACCGCCGGGCACCAGGACCAGCAGGCGGTCGCAGGAATCGAGATTCGCCACGCTGTGGGTGACGACGATGACGGTCCGCCCGTCGTGCGCAAGTTCCGACAGCATTTCCATGACCGTCTTGTCCAGGCCCGGGTCGAGGCCGGAGGTCGGCTCGTCGAGGAACAACAGGGACGGTTTGGTCAGCAACTCCAGTGCCACGCTGACCCGTTTGCGCTGCCCGCCCGAGAGCCGATCGATGCGAGTATCGGCGTGCCGCGTCAAACCGAGCTCGTCGAGGACCTCATCGACCCGCTGTTCGCGCTCCTCGGCGCGCGTATCGCCGGGGAAGCGCAGCTCGGCCGCGTAAAGCAGTGCGCGCCGGGTCGGAAGCTGGTTGTGCAGGATGTCCTCCTGCGGGACGAGTCCGATGCGGTGCCGGAGTTCGTCGTAGTCGGTGTACAGGTCGCGTCCGTCGTAGCGGACCGTCCCCTCCGTCGCGGGCCGCAACCCGGTGACCGCGCCGAGCAGTGTCGACTTGCCCGCTCCGCTCGGCCCGATGACCCCGACAAGTGAGCGTTGCGGAATGGGGAAGCTGACCCCGTCGAGGAGCACTTTGCCCTCGGGAGTCCGCACGGTGAGGCTCTGCACCGAGACCGATACGTCACCGGTGTCGACGAACTCGCGCAGTTCGTCGCCCACCAGCCGGAACGTGGTGTGGCCCATGCCGATCAGATCGGATTCGGTCAGGTCCGCGGCGTCGATCCGGTGGCCGTTGACGTAGGTGCCGTTGTGGCTGTCGAGGTCGACGATCCGGTATTTTCCGTCGCCGATCGTGCGCAGCTCGGCGTGATGGCGGGAGAGCATGAGGTCGTGCGCGACGATGTCGTTGTCTGCCGCGCGTCCGATCCGGACGGTGGGCGATGTGATCCGGACGACCGCGCTGGGGCGGGCCGCCGAAGGTGACGTTCGCGAAACTCGCCTGGACCGACCCGCATGGAACCTCGTGATCGTTGCCTCATCCGCGAGGTCGTAGCCCGGATCGGAGACGATCATCGTGTCTACCCCGATATCGTCATCGGACCTTCGGTCGGTTTGTCCTTCTTGCCCTTCCAGAGAACAGGCCAACTGCTCGCCGTCCACGGCGTGACCGAGCTGGAACGTCTCGTCATGGTCGATCAGCATCCGCTCGACGCGGTGACCTTCGAAAAAGGTGCCGTTGAGGCTGCCCGCGTCCTCGATTTCCCAACCGTCCGCACCTCGCTCCAGCACTGCGTGCACCGAAGATGCGCGCGGATCGGTCACGATAATGTCGGATGCCGGATCGCGACCGACGTTATATACGGTCCCAGCGCGTAGCCGATAAACGCGTTCTCTCGTGTGCACCACGAGGACCGGCGTCTCGGGGGATTCGATGGAGGACTGGTCATCCGCCATGACGTGAGTATACGACTCGTCCGCAGTGTCCCGGCAATATTCGACTACCTCGCAATTCCGGTCATCAGCAACCCGTCAGCACAGACACCTCGATGTACCTGGCGGTCCAGCCTGACGTCGAGACCCGTCAGACCAGTTCCATCGCGGTGTTGCCGATCAGAAGCTGAGGGTCGTGAGGTAGGCGTAGACACCGGGGAACCCCGGGCGGGCGCTGCCCTTGCCCCATGAGGTGAGCCCGATCAGGCGGCCCGCGACGAGAAGTGGATCGCCGCTGTCGTATTCGGCGGTATCGGCGTCGGGGGATCCGGCGCAGAGCATATCGGCGGGGTCGAAGGCGGAGCCATAGGCGGCAGTGCACGTGGCGTTGGAGACGATCGGGACGGGTGCGGAGCGCAGGAGCGTATTCGAGGTGTCGCTCTCGGAGGTCGCGCCCCAGCCGACGATGCTGCCGGTGTCGCCGTATGCGCGCGGATCGCCCTGTGGCGCGGCGATTTCCAGGAACGGGCCTGATCTCGGCTCGTCGAGGATGAGGATCGCGAGATCATTGTGGTGCACGGTCTCGCCCTCGAAATCGGATTCCCGGAAATCCGGGTGGATGCGAATCTCCTTGACTCCCACGGTGACTCCGTCGCGCGAGCGCAGGTCGGTGCGGCCGAAGGTGACGGTGATCGCCTGCGGCAGCAGCCGCGCCACATCGACGCAGTGTGCAGCTGTCACAACCCGATCGGGCGCGATGAGCACACCGCCGCAGAATTGCCCGGATGGTCGGAAGACGTAAAACGGGCTGCCGACGGCGGCGAGCCACGAGTAGGCGCTCGCCTCGGTGGTATTTCCCCCCACGATCGCCGTGGCGGGAACGACAGGGGCACCGAGAGCGACGATGAATGCGGCGGTTACCGCCGCGACAATGCGAGGTATGCGAAACATGCCGCCTCCCGGATGATTCAGGCGATCGCTCGGTCTATTCAACCAGAGGATGCCGGTGTTCTCGCGCCTACGGGACCGGTGGCCGCCTTGCGCCGGTGCCTTACGAATTGCCGCGGGCCGCGGCGTGTACCGCCACCAACCGCGCCGCGCGGATCGCGTCCCACAGTGGGCGTAGGAGGTCTTCTTGCGCGCCGATGGCGGTGGCGGAAGTGGGGGAGGAGGCCGGTTCGCGTTGTGCGACAGTGAGGATGGCGGCGACATGATCGGCGCTGTCGAGGATTCGCCTGGCGCGCAACGGGATCGAATCCGGATAGTCGTGGCGGGAGTAATCCGCGAGCTCGGCCTCGATGAGTTCGCGGGGGTCGGAGTCGACGGTCGCGCCCGCGGCGGTGGTGTGCAGGCGCATCAGGGCGTCGGCGGCATCGCGTACTGCTTCACGCATCGTGTACTCCGCCTCGCCGAGCGACATATCCTGGCCCGGCGCGGCCGGAATCGGGGTGCTGTAGACGGTCCACTGCAGCGTGTCGTCATCGGGCCACTGCGGGATCAATCCGGTGCCCTCCTCGCCCGGCACCCCGAACAACATTCCCTCGCCCGCCTCGATCGCATCAGCGGCGAAGGCCGTTCCGGTCGGCAGTCCGCGCACATCGCCGGGCACCGGCAGCACCAAGCGCAGCTGTGCACCGGGTTGTGCCATCGCCTCGCGAATCACCTTGAGTAGCGCCATGACTCCGGTGCCGGACAGATTGTCGCGAGAAGACCACGGCAGGTCGTCGCGGCCGCCGGTCAACGGATCGCCCGCGGCGATGGTGTGCCGTGGCGCCCAGGCGTACAGCGCCTCGAGGATGTCGTCGGGCGCGCTGCAACCGGCCAGCCAGGAGCCGGCCCACACCGTCAGCGTGGCACTAGGAGAGCACATAATTATCGAGCATAAAGGAGGGTTGCGACTGGGGGGCGTCCATGCCGGATGCCCCGGTGAGCTGCGCGCATCGATCCGCCGTCCGGTACCGCGAGTACCATAACGGCGGGCGCGCGGCCGCCGTCGGCGCGCGGGCCGAATTCCGCGGAATGGGACATGATTTCAGCGAATGGACCCGCTATAGCGGTCAGTCCGGTTCGGTGACGAAGTCGATGAGCCGCTCCACCGCGCCGATCAGGGGGGATTCCAGATCGCGGAAGGATTCGACCGCGTTGTAGACCCGCCGCCACCCCTCCTGCGGTGTGCCCCAGCCGAGCCGACGGCAGATGCCGGTCTTCCAATCCTCGCCGCGGGGCACCTCCGGCCACGCCGCGATACCGACCGCCGCAGGACGCACAGCCTGCCAGACATCGATATAGGGATGCCCGGTGACCAGCACATACTTACCGAGGCCGGTGGTCAGCTGGGTTTCCTTGGAACCGGTGACCAGATGGTCGACCAGCACCCCGACCCGCCGACCCGGTCCGGGCGCGAATTCGGTCAGCCGCGCGGCCAGATTGTCCAAACCCTCGAGATGTTCGACGACCACGCCTTCGACCCGCAGATCGTGCCCCCAGACCCGCTCCACCAATGCGGCATCGTGGACGCCCTCCACCCAGATCCGGCTCGTCTTCGCGACCTGTGCGCGCAGCCCCTCCACCCGGGTCGAACCCGATGCCGACCGGGTCGGCTTCTTCGGGGCCGCGGCCTTGGGCCGGACCAGTGTGACGGGCGCACCGTCGATCAGGAATGCGGCCTCGCGCAATGCGAACAGCCGCACGGCACCGCGCGCATCCTCCAACTTGACGAATTCGCCGTCGTAGCTGCGGTCGAATCCGACCACGGCACCGCAGAATCCGGTCGCCGCATCCTCCACCACGAGGTCGCGGTCGGCGACGACCGTAGGCACGGTCCGCTTCTTCGATCGCGAATGTCCGGAGAAGATGTCGCCGCCATACATGTCACGCCCGCTCACCCGCCCGAAAATAGCACCGCCGGTTGGGGTTGCGGCGCAAGCGAGTTGGTGTGCCGGTCACAGACTATTGGCGAACAGCGCGTACTGCGCCGCCACTTTCTGGCGAACGTCGGCTTCGTTATCGCCGTTTACGTTCGCGACATAGCGCTTATAGGTGACGTAGCAGCTGTGCTTGTACTGCCTATCGGTATCGCCGCGCCGATTGAGTCGCTGGCAGATCGCGCCGGGCACATCCTTGGGCGCATCGATCGGATCGTATTCGTCACCGGAACGCGCGATGAGCTCGTTGACCAGACGCGGCCCCGAGGCCTCGTCGCGCACTCGATAGACGATGGTGTCGTCCGCGATCGCCCAGGCGTCCAGCCCGGTTTCGTCGATCATCCGCTGCGAGGTGGCCTGATTCGTGGCGGTGTGCACGACGATGCCCGGGCCGTACACACTGAATTCGCGCAGGTCGAGGGTGTGGTTGCGGCGGTCGCGGACGACAGCGCGGGCCAGCAGCCCATCCGGATCGACCTTCAAGTCGTCGAGCTGGTCCACGGGGGTGGCCCGGAATTTGTCGACCACGGTGAGTTCGGCGTCGAAGGTGTTGCCGAGCCAGCCCAGTAGATCGCGTTCATCGGCCTTGGGCCGTTGGATGAATACCTGCAGGACGAATTCCTTATCGGCGATGAAGGATCCGATATTGGCGACATCGGGCCGCCAGTGTGTGTGGGCATTGGGATATTTATCCAGCTCGAGCCGCTTGTTCTGATCGGGTGCGACCGCGAAATCGGCGGCTTCGAGTTCGCGTGCCGCCTGTTCGGCCTCGGTCGCGTTCGGGAAGCGCATCAGCAGCTGCGAGATGATGGTGACGTCCGGGCCGGGGCCGCGCTGATCGATCTGGAATGGCTCATAGGGGCGGTCGGCACCGACAGCGCCGTAGGCCACCAGCATTCTGTGGCGCTCGAGCACCGGTATCGACGCGCTGCCGGTGTAGTAGTCGGCCGCCTCCTGGTTATCGGATACGACGCCACCGAGCACACCGAAGGTCAATTTCGGATCGATACGGTTCGTCGGTACCACCGCCTCGGCCATCCGAATGCCTTCCAGCAGTGCGCCGTTGCCGTGCGCGTCCTGGTCGTAGTGGTATTTGTCGACCGGATAGTCGCCGATCTCCAACTTGCGAACATCAGGTTCGGCCGCGACCGGTATACCGGCGATCCCGCACCCGGCCAGCAGACCGACTACCGCGATGCAGGCAGCCGAAATGACGGTGCGTGATCTCCGAAACATGCCAGGCTCCTCGCCCTTCGTACGCGATGTTGTTGCGATTACGGATGCGGAGCCGGTTTGGTTCAGGGGATCGGCGCCGTGCCCCGTTTCGATCGAAATCGATAGGCGCACAGTCGTTTCTGTTGCGATGGCTGAGCAGTACGGCATGGCCCGCGTCGAGCCGCCGTCGATGATCTCGGGTTTGTCGCGCCACAGAAGTGGTTCGGGCAACTACAGTGGGGCTGTGGCCGCAATCGTTTGGCTGGTCGCGGGCCTGCTGCTCGCGGCGGCGGAGATGCTCACCGGGGACCTCACGCTGCTGATGTTGGGCGTCGCCGCGCTCGGCACCGCGGGAGTCGGTGCGGTGGCCGATACCGGGCTGGTCGCCGACGCCGTGATCTTCGCGGTGCTGGCGCTGGTGCTGCTGCTCGGGGTGCGACCAGTTCTGCGGCGCCGCTTCGGAACTCCGCCGCCGATCCCGACGAATGTCGATGCGCTGCCCGGTAAGCAGGCGCTGGTGCTGGAACCGGTCGCCGAGCACAGCGGCCTGGTCAAAATCGGTGGCGAAGAGTGGACCGCGCGGCCGTTCGATTCGACGGTCGAGTATCCGAAGGGAACCACGGTGTACGTCATGAAGATCGATGGCGCGACCGCCGTCGTCTGGAAGGAGCCGTAAATGGCCGTGCTCATCGTTGCCGCCGTGCTGGTGCTGTTGGTTGTGGTGGTGGTCTTCAAATCGATCGCTCTGGTGCCACAGGCGGAGGCGGCCGTTATCGAGCGATTAGGTCGATATTCGCGCACAGTCTCGGGCCAGCTGACGTTCCTGGTGCCCTTCGCCGACCGGATCCGCGCGAAGGTCGATCTGCGCGAGCGGGTGGTGTCCTTCCCGCCGCAGCCGGTGATCACCGAGGACAACCTGACCCTGCACATCGACACCGTCGTGTACTTCCAGGTGACGAGCCCACAGGCGGCGGTGTACGAGATCAGCAATTACATCGCGGCCGTCGAGCAGCTCACCGTGACCACCCTGCGCAATGTGGTCGGCGGCATGACCCTGGAGCAGACGCTGACCTCCCGCGATCAGATCAACGGTCAGTTGCGCGGGGTGCTCGACGAGGCCACGGGCCGCTGGGGGCTGCGCGTCGCGCGGGTCGAACTCAAGAGCATTGATCCGCCGCCATCGATCCAGGAGTCGATGGAGAAGCAGATGAAGGCCGACCGCGAGAAGCGCGCCATGATCCTCACCGCGGAGGGCACCCGCGAATCGCAGATCAAGACGGCCGAGGGCGCCAAGCAGGCGCAGATTCTCTCCGCCGAGGGCGCCAAGCAGTCCTCGATTCTAGCGGCCGAAGGTGAACGGCAGAGCCGGATTCTGCGCGCCCAGGGTGAACGGGCCGCCGCCTACCTGCAGGCGCAGGGCCAGGCAAAGGCCATCGAAAAGGTTTTCGCCGCAATCAAATCCGGTAAGCCGACGCCGGAACTGCTCGCCTACCAATACATGCAGACGCTGCCGATGGTCGCCCGCGGTGACGCGAACAAGGTGTGGCTGGTCCCGAGCGATTTCGGCAAGGCGCTCGAGGGCTTCGCTCAGAACTTCGCGACCAAGGGCGAGGACGGCGTATTCCGCTACGAACCCACCCCGGTCGACGATGTGGAGAGCAAGCCGGAGGACGATTCCGACGTCGAGGGCTGGTTCGATACGGCCCGGGATCCGGCCATCGAACAGGCGGTTCGCGCCGCGGAGGCCGATGCCCGCGCTTCGGTGGAGGGCGTGGCGACCCCGGTGACCCGGACCCAACCGTCCCCACACCAGCCGGTCATGCCCGCGCAGCAGGAGACCCCGCCCAAGCAGATTCCGCCGCATCAGCCGCCGTACCGCCCGGACGGGCCGCAGGGGCAGCCCTGGCAGCCGCCGTCACAGTAGTCGGTGAGACCACAGGCACCCCGGATCTCGGCGAGGTCCGGGGTGCCTTGTTCGATGCCTAGGGCGCGAGATCGATGGTCAGCGTTGCCAATTGGAGTGCGATGGCGCAGGGGTCGGGTGTTGTCGTGTGGGAATGGTTTTGGACGCGCCAGACGATGGTGCCGTTGTCCGCGGCTGCGACCGCGCAGTCACCAGGATCGCGCGGATTGCGGATGTAGAAACCGGTCGCGGTGACGGTCGCGCCGAAGATCTGTTCGGTGATCGTCAGATGTTCGGTCTGGAACCCGTCGTTCTCGGCCCGTTGCCATGTCTGCTGGAGCGATTCGCGGTCGGTGTAGGTGAAAGTCAGGTCGGATTCGTCGGAGCCGCGTTGCGCCTGCCAGACGCAGACCGGCGGGCGGTGGCGGGTGGCGAGGGTGTCGGCCTGCGCGGTACGGCTGATCTGCTCTTCGGTCAGTGGCGCGCAGTTCGCCAACGAGTTGGCTGTCGGGGTGGCGGTGGGATGGGCGTCCGGCGCGGCCTTATCCGAACAGCCGGTCAGCAGTCCGGTAGCCGCGAGCACGGCCAGTCCGCTACGCACACGGAATGCGGTCACAGCCGCTCCCTTCCTCGAACACCGAGCCCCGGCCACCCGTCGAGGCTACCGGCCGGTCCGCAGGCAGGGCGGTCTCGGCGCTGTGACCTGGTCAGCGCTGGCCGCGGAAAATGGTTCGGCCTGGCATCGGGTGCGCTGCGATACTCACGGTCCACAAGGACAGGAGGGATTGCGCGTGGCTGATTCAGGGGTATTGCCGCTGCTCGATCGGATTGCCGTGGCCGTAGGCGCGGCGATCGGTCGGGCTCGTCCGGACCTGGTGGGCGCGGATCCAGTGGTGCGACGCTCGGAGCGTGCCGATTTCCAGTCGAATGTCGCGCTTGCGGTCGCGAAGCGGGTGGGGGTGCGGCCCGCTGAGTTCGCCGCGGAATTGGTCACGGCGTTGGGTACGGGCGATGGCCTGTTCGACGCGGTGACGGTTTCGGGTCCGGGATTCCTCAACATCGCTGTCTCGGATCATGCTGTGTGGGAACAGGTTTCGGCTCGACTCGCTGATGATCGATTGGGTGTACCGGATTTCGAGCGTGGGCGCCGGACCGTGGTCGACTATTCGGCGCCCAATATCGCCAAGGAAATGCATGTCGGGCATCTGCGGACAACGATCATCGGCGACTGCATCGCACGGGTGCTGGCCTTTCTCGGGGCGGTGGTGATTCGGCAGAATCACTTGGGGGACTGGGGGACTCAATTCGGGATGCTGATCCAATATCTGGATGAGCATCCGGGGCTGCTCTGGCGCCACGATGAGCTGAGCGGCGATGCGTCGGTGGTCTCGGCATTGGATGGCTTGTACAAGGCGGCGCGGACGGAATTCGACGGTGACCCGGCGTTCGCGCAGCGGGCCAGGGCTCGGGTGGTGGCGCTGCAATCCGGCGATGCGCCCACCCTGCGGCGGTGGCGGGAGATCGTCGCCGAATCGGAGCGGGCGTTCGGTGAAATCTACGATCGGCTCGGTGTGCTGCTGACGGCCGACGATTATGTCGGCGAGTCGTTCTACAACCCGATGCTGGCCGACACCATCGCCGAGTTGGTCGACAAGGGGATCGCCGTCGAGAGCGACGGTGCCCTGGTCGTCTTCTCCCAAGAGGTCGATGGCCCTGACGGCCAACCGGTCCCGCTGATGGTGCGCAAGCGCGACGGCGGATACGGCTACGACACAACGGATTTGGCGACCATCCGGTACCGGGTGCGGACCCTGCGTGCCGAGCGGCTGCTGTATGTCACCGATTCCCGTCAGGCCCTGCACTTTCGGCTCGTCTTCGAAGCCGCCCGGCGGGCCGGTTGGGCGACCGATGTCATCGAGGCCGAACACATCGCCTACGGCACCGTACTCGGCCCGGATGGGCGGCCTTTCAAAACCCGGGCGGGCGGTACAGTCCGACTGACGGACCTGCTGAACGACGCTGTCACGAAGGCCAGAGCCGTTGTCGCCGAACGGAATCCGTACCTGCCCGCCACCGAGCTCGACGCGATCGCCGAACCGACCGGGATCGGTGCGGTCAAATACGCCGACCTGTCCACTTCTCGGGTCAAGGACTACACCTTCGATCTGGACCGCATGGTCGCATTGAACGGCAACACCAGCGTCTATTTGCAATACGCGCACGCCAGAATCCGTTCCATCCTGCGCAAAGCTCGAGATCACACCGTGCGAATCGATCCGGCAATCGCGCTCGAACCCGCTGAACGGGCACTGGCACTCGAACTCGATGCGTACGGCGCCGTCGTAATCGGGGTCGCCGCAACCCTCGAACCCCATCGACTGTGCGGATACCTCTACGACCTCGCGCGCGACTTCACCGCCTTCTACGAAACCTGCCCGGTCCTCACCGCGCCCGACCAGGTGCGGGAAAACCGTCTCGCACTGTGCGATTCGACCGCACGGACGCTCGCGCACGGACTCGGACTTCTCGGCATCGCCGCACCCGAGCGCATGTAACCAGGCTCGGTCACCCGATATCGCCGATTGCGCATACTTGCGCAACTGATTGACGGACCGCTGCGGCGGGTTTCTAATGATTGATGGCGCAATTCGTGCGCCGAGATCAACCGATGAAGCGGGGTGCCCCGCCAATGGCGTTCGCCAGTGCATCGTGGCGAGCGCGGCCACTGGACGTACGGAAGCATTGGAGCCTGCCATGGCGACGCTGTTCAACAAGGTCGAATCTCCGCACCGCGCACCGAATCTCGAGCGACAAGCGATCTGGTTCACCATTGGTTTGTATCTGTTGATCAGCGCGGGACTACTGACGATGCACTATGCTCATCCGCAGCAACCGGTCGGTTCGTCGTCGGTATCCCCGGCGCATTCGTCCTACGGGCAGTAGCCGATGACCACGGTCACGGCCGCCCCGGCCGATCGCTTCGATACCGAAGTACTGCAGCATCACTGGATTCCGCTCGCGACGAGCGACGCCGATGCGGCCGCGGTGCTGCGCGAACGCCTCGGCGTCGACTTCGCCGCCGCGCGGAATCGGGTCTTCGAGACCGACAGCTTCATCTATCTGCCCGTCGTCCTGACCTACAAACGCGGCGACGCCATCGAACGCGACACCATCGTCTTCGCACTGGGCAGCGATTTCCTCGTCACCCGGCAACCGGATGCGCATTTCACGCCGTTCGACAAGGCCGTCGCGAAGATGCGCCGCAATCCGGGTCTCACCGGATCCTCGCACGGGGTGATGTACGCGCTGCTCTGGGCGTTGAACGAGGCGTCGGAGCGGGTCATCCACTGCGCCAGCGACGCGCTGGAGGCGATGAACGACGATATCGAGATGGCCACCAATGGCTACGACCGCCGCGGCCGCGAAATCGGCGTCGCGGATATGCGCGGCACCATGTCGCGGATGAACGCCGCCGAGGAGATCGTCTCGCGGGTGCAGGAGACCCAACTCCAATTGGCCCGCGCCGCACGCCATCTCATGGCCGATACGCCTTCCGGCGATCTCGAGAGCTTGATCGCCATCCTGATCGCCGATATCGATGGCGTGAAACAGCATGCGGGCTTCGAACACGACAAGGTGCGCTATCTGCAGCAGTCGGTGATGACCTGGCTCGACGTGAAGCAGAACCAGATCGTCAAGGTGTTCACCATCATCACCGCGGTATTCCTGCCGCCGACCCTCATCGCGACCTTCTACGGCATGAACTTCACCTGGATGCCCGAATTGGAATGGGAGCACGGCTTTCTCGCCACCACGCTGATGACCCTGGTGGCGGCGGTGATCCCGCTGGTCTATATCAAGCGGAAGGGCTGGCTGCGCTGAGGCTGTGATCGCGGTCTCGGTGATGGGTGTCCGTGCCGGGGTGTGAGCAGCCACCGATACGCGCCGGATCGGTACCGAAACACCGCCGCGACGGATTACCGTGCGCCCATGACGATTGCCGGAACGGCCGCCCGCCATCTGCGGCTACGGGCTTGGATCGCCCCGATCGCCGTGGTCACCCTGCTCATGTCGCTGCTGGGCACGATGTATCTGGCGTACGTGGTCAATCCGACCAAGAACCTGCACGATTTCCCTGTCGCATTGGTCAATCAGGACGATGGCGATACCCTGGGCGGCAAGCTCGCGAATGTCGGCGATCAGATCACCGGCGCACTCGTCGCGAGCCTGCCCACCGACAAGATCGACCTGCGTGTCGTCGGATTCGCCGAGGCGCAACGGCAACTGAGTCAGGGCAAGGTCTACGGTGCGATCGTCATCCCCAGTGACTTCACCAAGCGGCTGGCCATTCTCGGCGCGGCCGGTGTGGTGCCGGGCAAGGTCGAACAGCCGATCATCACGGTGCACACGAATCCTCGGGCGGGCAGTTTCGCCACCGGGGTCATGCAGCGCATTGCCGAGCAGGCGCTGACTCGCGTCGACGAGACCGTCGGGAAACAACTCACCGACACGGTGCAGACCCAGCTGCAACCCGCCGCGGGTGGCCAGGCGCCGCAGCTCGCCGGTGCCAGCCAATTGATGCTCGCCCATCCGATCCAGGTGGTGGTCGATCCGTATCGGCCGCTGCCCGAGGGCACCGGACAGGGTTTGTCCGCGTTCTTCTACACGATCATGGTCCTGCTCGCCGGATTCACCGGTGCGATGATCATCCACGCGATGACCGATTCCGCCCTGGGTTTCGCACCCACCGAATACGGCCCGTGGTACGTGCACTATCCGGCCGCACCGATCTCCCGCTTCCACACCCTGCTGTTGAAATGGGCGATCCTGATCGTCACCGCACCGATCGTCTCGGCGGTATTCCTCGGTGTCGCAGCGGCATTGGACGTGCCGATCGATCATCCGCTCGCGCTGTTCCTGTATTGCGTGCTGGCGATCATCGCGGTCGGGGTGACCGCGCTGTCGGTGCTGGCCGCGCTCGGCACCGCGGGTCTGCTGGTCAATCTGATCCTGTTCATCGTGCTCGGCCTGCCCTCCTCGGGCGGTAGCGTGCCCATCGAAGCGACGCCGACGTATTTCGAGTGGCTGGCCACCTTCGAACCCATGCATCAGGTCTTCCTCGGGTTGCGTGCCATCCTCTACTTCAACGCCAACGGTGCCGCCGGACTCGCGCGGGGTGGCTGGATGGCGGTGCTGGGTTTGGGTATCGGCCTGGTCGTCGGTGCCGTGGTGACCCAGTATTACGACCGAAAGGGCTTGCACCGCAAACCTGCTGAGCAGGCGGCCGCGACCGAATGAGCGCTGCGGGCATGGGACTGAGTGATCGAGCCATTGGAACGCTCACGATTCGTTCCTAACGTTGTGCTCATGACCTTCGATATCGGCGTGATCCTCCCGACTTCCACCCCCGATCCGGCGCATCCGATCCTCGGCGATGTGCGCGCCGCCGCCCGCCTCGCCGAACAACTCGACCTCGAATCGGTATGGTCCACCGACCATCTCGTCGCCAGCGCGCCCATGCTGGACAGCACCGTGACGCTCGCGACCGCGGCGGCCGTCACCGACCGGATCCGGATCGGCTACAACGTCATGCTGCTCGCACTGCGCCCGGTGGCGTGGGCGGCCAAGCAGATCAGCACACTGCAGTACGTATCGGCGAACCGATTGCTGCTGGGTGTCGGGACCGGAAATCCGGCGCACGGCGATATCGGTTGGCGCGCGGCCGGTACGACATTCGAGAACCGCGGGCGGCGCACCGATGAGGCACTGCGGGTGCTGCCCGATCTCGTCACCGGCTCGACCGCAACGGTCAACGGCGTCGACGTCGCGCTGGCACCCGGATCGGCGATGCCGCCGGTCCTGGTGGCGGGAAATGGGACTCGGGCACGGCGGCGGGCGGCCGAATACGCCGAGGGCTGGATCACCCTGCAGCCGGGCCTGGACCAGTTGGCTGCCGACTTCGACGAATTGCGGGCGCTGGCCGCAGAATTCGATCGTCCGGTGCCTGCGGTTACCGTGGTCGCGCCTGCGTTGCCCGCTGATCATTCGGCCGCTGTCGAATCGCTCGCCGCCCACCGGGACGTCGGCGTCGAACGCGTCATCCTCGCCCCGGTCGGCCCGCAATGGCAGCGCGATTACGAGAATGCCGCGAAACTCCGTGCGGCACTGTAACTACAGCTGCGTCAACCGCAGCTTTAGTGCATCGGTGATTATGGCTCGGGCGGCTTCGCCGTACCGGGCCTGCCGGTGCAGTGCTGCCCAGGTCTTCTCGTAGTACGCGAGTTCGCGTGGCTGGGTGATGGTGAGACCTGCCGAGATGGTCTCGACCTCCGCGATGCGTTTGTCGAGCAGTACGAAACAGGTTGTGGTGTAAAGGAAGTCCGCCGTGCGCGGAATGATGCCGAGTGCGAGCCGGGGCAGCGGCATCACATCGATGAGACGTTCGAGCTGACCGGCCATCACCTCGTTGTCGCCGACCGTGGTGTAGAGCGCCTGTTCGGCCAACAGGATGCTGATCCGATGGGTGCCGTGGTGCAGAATCCGCTGGCGCGCGATCCGCGCCGCTACCGCGCGATCGATATCGTCGATACCGCCGACGAAGTCGATACAGGTCTCCAGCACTGCCCTGGCATAGGGTTCGGTCTGCAACAAGCCGGGGACGACCGCGTTCTCGAAATTGCGGATGGTGGTGGCGCGCGCCTCCAACTCGATGCGGCGGCGCTGCTGCTGGGCATGTCCGGTCGCGGCGATGCGCCGCCACTCCTGCCAGAGCGCCTCGATATTGGCCAGTGCCGCACGCAGATCCGGCAGCAGCAGTTCGGCGCCGCACAGCTGGCACCACTCGGCCAGATCGCTATTGCTCGGCGTCTGTTTACCGTGTTCGATGCGCGACACCTTGGCCGAATGCCAGCCCGCGGCGGCGGCAAGCTGCACGCCGGTCAGATGTGCGGCCTTGCGCAGTTCGCGTAAGCGTGCCCCGAAGGCTTGCCGGGACTGCTCGACACCGGTCATCCACTCCGCCCGCCGGGCATATAGTCGTGGTGCGGAATTGCTTTGTTCCACAGTGTATCTCGTACTGTCGTGCAGCGTGCGACCAGCACGGGGTCGGTGGTCACCGCGGCCCCCGCCAGATCGCCGGTCTTGGTGAAGATCGTAAAGGCGACCGTCTCGTCGAGCAGCCACCATTCGTCATCGGTGTATTCCGAGGGATCGGCGAGATGCCTTGGCAGCCAGCGGATGTCCTCGCCGTAGCGCTGATTGCGATCGGTGAGCGCGTGCAGGAATCGCACGTAGTCGGTGAGCGGCTCCGAGACCACCCGAACGCGGCGGATCGGCACACCGCGTCCGGCGACCTCGCTGGTGAGCTCCTCCCAGGCCCGCCACGATGGCGGATAGGAGTCCTCCTCGAACGGCGGCAGGCCTGCGAGCACGCGGCGCATCGGTTCGGTCTCGTCGGAGACCTGGGAGTGATCATCGGACACCTCGAGATGGAAAGCGTCGCTTCGGGTCTCGCGTATGAGATCGTTGGTTTCCTCGATGGTGAAGAAGAGCATTGCATTACCATTCCCACGGGCTCTGTCCGACCGGGACCGCGACCGCGGTTTCGTGCTCGGGAATCCGCATGTGCGCCAAGGCATCCGGATCGGTGATCGGCTGTCCGGCGAGAGTGAAGGAACCGTGCCCGGAATCGAGCAGCGGAGCGCCGATATAGGTGCCCGGCTGCAGCCAGCCGAGCAGCATATGCGGTATTTCGACGCGGTTCGCGTCATGGGCCACCCGGTAGCCCTGCACGAGATACAGATGTCGATCCTCATCGATCCACAGCCGGGGCGAGCCGGTGTTGTTGGTGGGTCCGCCGAGCAGTTGTATACGCATCAGAGTGGCCTCGTCTCGCGTGGGTATTGCGCTGGCTGCACACCATCGTCACCGGTCAGCGCCAAATGGGTCAACAACTTCCGCAAATCCCCGCAAAACCATGGTGCCGCGCCCGGCCGATTTTCTACCGTTCTCGGTGGGTGCTGGCAGACAGGTTTGGTGACATGAGCGGGTCGGAAGCATGGGAGGTCGTCGGGCGGTTGGCGAGCGAAACGGGGGCACTCGGTAACGGGGTGTCGACCAAACCGTGGGCGATCGGGTTCGTGCGGTGGGATATTTCGGGATCGATGGTGGATCACGATGTGCGGGCGACCCGCTGCTGCGCGGCTCGAATGGGGTACGAGTTGGTCTCGATGAAGGTGGGGCCGCAGGGCGATCCGGTCGCACGGCTGCTCGCAGCCATCGTGCGCTGCGGTGCGCATGCGGTCATCGTGCCGAGCAGAGAGCACATCTGGGCGTCGCGGCGCGCGGTCACCGAGATCTGCGATTTGGTCGTGGTCGCGGGGGACACGGTGTGGGAGCGCGGCCATCAGTGGCCGCGGTGGTTCGCGCGCTGATCCTTACCTCGCGCGTAATCGACTCCGTGATCGGCAGCGGGCAAGGTTGAGGTATCGCCGGAGCTTTCCGGCGGGACCGAAATACCTTCCAGCAGAGGATAATTCGCTATGTCTCAGTACGAGGATGCGGTGCGGCGCTACTTCACCGCATGGAATGCCACCGATGACGAGGTGCGCGCGAAGGCGGTGGCCGCGGCCTGGCGCGAGGACGGTTTCTACACCGATCCGCTGGCCGATGTGGCCGGACACGAGCAACTGACCGCGGCCATCGGGGGTGTGCACCAGCAGTTCCCCGGATTCGAATTCCGCCAGCTCGGTGCGGTCGACGGACACCACAGCACCGCCCGGTTCTCCTGGGAGCTGGTTTCGGCCGACGGGAGCGCACCGGTCGCCGGGACGGATGTGATCACTCTCGCCGAGGACGGCCGGATCATCGGTGTGCACGGCTTCCTGGATCGCGTGCCCGGCGCGTAGTCGAACGAATCTCCACCAATCGCGTGGTTCGCGCGCACCAGCTCGGCCGGGCGACGGCCGGGCAGGTGCTGCGCGGCGGCGACCCTCGGCTGACGACGCTCGGCTGCTCGGAGCAGGTGCGGGCACGGTGGCATCGCGGGCATCGTCGGGCAGGTGGCGGTGACGACCAAATGGCGACCCGCCCCGGCTCCGTCGCGCCTCGGACGCTCGCACCGGATATCGTCTGAGACGGTTCGGGTCATAGTTGTGCCCGGCCGCGCTGCCTCGGCGGGCGTCGGTGAACGTCGGATGAATCCGGTTGCGCCTGTGGCGAACACGCTGCAGCGGACGATGCGGCGGAGGATGCTGGAGAGGGCGGCCTAGATATCGAGTGCGCGCCCGATGAGCAGGATGGTGGTCAGCGTGGACGACGAGTCGGGCCCGTTGCCGGGTCCGGAAGACACCACACGGCAACGGGATCTGGATGATTCGGCGATGGACGCGTACTCGCGGTCGGTCATCGCCGTCGCGGCGTCGGTCACCCCGCATGTGGCGAGTGTGCGAACCCGGCGGGGGAGTGGATCCGCGGTGGTCTTCACCGATGACGGATTCCTGCTGACCAACGCGCACGTGGTCGGCTCGGCGAGCAGCGGCGATGTGGTGTTCGCGGACGGTGTGGAATCGCGCATCGACGTCGTCGGCATCGATCCGCTCTCCGATCTCGCGGTGCTGCGCGCCCGCGCCGGTGCGCCGGGTGCGGTGGTGCTCGGCGATGCGGACAAGCTGGTGGTCGGCCAATTGGTGGTGGCGGTCGGGAGTCCGCTGGGGTTGGCGGGTTCGGTGACCGCGGGCGTTGTGAGCGCGCTGGGGCGAGCTGTCCCAGTCGCTTCCCGCCGGGCCGGTCGGGTGATCGAGGACGTCATCCAAACCGATGCCGCCCTGAATCCGGGCAATTCCGGTGGCGCACTTGCGGATTCATCGGGACGGGTGGTCGGTGTCAATACCGCGGTCGCGGGCGTCGGCCTCGGCCTCGCCATTCCGATCAACGCCACCACTCGCCGCATCATCAGCACCCTGCTGAAAGACGGCCGGGTGCGCCGCGCCTACCTGGGCCTGGTCGGTGTTCCGGCTCCCTTGCCCGCATCGGTCGCCGCCCGGACCGGCCAACATGCCGGTGTCCGCATCGTCGAAGTCGTCCGCGGCGGCCCCGCCGATCACGCGGGGCTGCGCCGCGGCGACCTCGTGCTCAGCGTCGCCCGCTCGGAAGTGGCCGACGCCCAGGGCATCCAACGCCAACTCTTCGGCGACGCCATCGGGGTCTCGATGCCGGTGACGGTATTGCGCAATGGCGCGATGGTCGATGTCTTCGCCATCCCGATCGAGTTGACCGTGGATTAGCTCAGGTTGTCATCGGCCCCACGGTCGGATGACGTCGTCGGCTAGATCTTCGCGGGGGTCTTGATTCCAGTTGTCGTGGTTATTGCCATTCGGCCCTGGTTCGACTGCCTGTACCGCCATCGTTCGTCACCTCCCTTCGAGCGGTCGTTGCTGTTGCGGGTTAGCCGTCCGCGCACAACCGCAAACCGGAATCGATGCAAGGCGTTGCATACGCCGCTCGGGCGTCAGTCGGTGACGGTGACCGGGGCGGTCTCGAGATCCGGTTCGCGGGTTTGCGACCAGCGCGCATCGACGATCAAACCGATGATGCCGATGGCGATGAGCGCCCCGGAGACTACGAGCATGCCGGGGTGGGTACGTCCGGTGAGCGCATCGCCGAGGATGACGGTGCCGATGGTCCCAGGAAGGATGCCGATTACGGTGGCGATCAGGTATGGCCAGAAGCGGATCGAGGAGAGGGCGCAGCAGTAGTTGATCACCGAGAACGGTGCGAAGGCGATCAGGCGCAGCGAGCCGACGGCGAGCCAGCCGCGGCGTTCGAGGCGTTCATCGATGGACCGGACCGCCGGATGGGTGAGGTGGGCGGCCACTCGATCGCGATCCAGCGCGCGGACGAGCAGAATCGCCAGTGCGGCGCTGACGGTGGTCGCCGAGGCGGCCAGGACGATGCCGAGCGCGGGGCCGAACAGGACGCCCGCGCTCACCGTCAGCACGGTCCGTGGGATCGGAGCAACCGTGACCAGCGCATGGACCACAAAGAACAGCAGTGGGAAGATCGGGCCGACCGAGGTGGCCCAGTCCTGCATCTGCTGCGGTGTCGGTAGCGGGACCAGCATGGCCGCGATGAACAGCGCCGCGCCACCGACGAGCAGGGTCAGGATGCGTGGGTCACGGATGAGCCTGAGCACCGCGCAAGGTTACCCGTTGGTAGTGGCGGCCACGGTCAACCGGCTGTGGAGCTGCCGCTAGCATCGAAGGAAACGCCGACGAATGCTCGTTAACCGATGTGCTCGCTGAGCTGGGCGAATGCAACGGTTTCGGGCGCACGCGAGGGTGTGCGCCGAGGAGAAGAGGAACAGCAGCTATGCCGATTGCTTCAGAGCCGGTGCCCGATTACGCCGCATGGCGCAAGGGCGTGGCGGGGGTGCTGGCGAAGGCCCGCAGGGTCGACGTCGCCGAACTTCCGGAGGAGCCAGAAAAGCTGCTCGAGGAACAGACCTACGACGGTCTGACCATCGCCCCGCTGTACACCCGCGGGGATGAGCGGCCCGAACTGCCGCTGCCTGGCGAATATCCGTTCGTCCGTGGCCGCGACGCCACCAGGGACGTGCATCGCGGCTGGTATGTCAGCGCCTTCATCGGCGCGGCCGACGGTGCCGCGGCGAATCGCGAGATCCTGGCCGCACTGGAGAACGGGATCAGTGCACTGTGGCTCGGCGCGGGCGAGCGCGGTGTACCGGTGGCCGAACTGCCCGCGGCCCTGTCGGGTCTGCTGTTCGAGCTGGCGCCGCTGACACTCGCCGCGGGTGACGCGGTTTCCGCAGCGGCACAACAGGTCTTCGCGCAGCTCGACGATTACCAGGTGGCGGACCGGACCGAAATTCGAGTCGCCCTGGGTGCGGCCCCGCTCACCAGTCGCTTCGCCGGAACCGCCGATATCCAACTGGCGGAGGCCATCGCCCTGGCCGGTCAGGCGGTGCAGCGTCCGGAGACCGTGCGCGCTATCACCGTGGACGGCACCGTCTTTCACGATGCGGGCGCCTCGGACGCTCAGGAGCTCGGTGCGGCGGTGGCCGCCGGTCTGGCCTACCTGCGTGCACTCGCCGCAGGCGGTCAGGACATCGCGGATGCCTTCGAGCAGTTGGAGTTCCGCTTCGCCGCGACCGACGATCAGTTCGCCACCATCGCGAAATTCCGTGCGGCCCGCCAGCTCTGGGCCCGCGTCGCGCATGTGTGCGGCGCACCCGCATTCGGTGACGCCCCGCAGCATGCGGTGACCTCCGCGGCGATGATGACCCAGCGCGACCCGTGGGTGAATATGCTGCGCACCACCCTCGCGGCCTTCGGCGCGGGAGTCGGTGGCGCGGACACGGTCACGGTGCTGCCCTTCGATTCGGCATTGCCGCCCGGCGAACTCGGCGTCTCGAAGTCGTTCGCCGACCGCATGGCTCGCAATACCCAGCTGCTGCTGCTCGAGGAGTCGCACCTCGGTCACGTGCAGGATCCGGGCGCCGGTTCCTGGTACGTCGAGGATCTCACCGCCGCACTCGCCGCCAAGGCATGGGAGTTCATGCAGGAGCTCGAGGCCGCGGGCGGTTACCTGGCCGCACTGGACTCCGGCCTGCTCGCCGAGCGGATCGCCGCGACCCGGTCGGCCCGGGATGCCGATGTGGCACACCGCAAGACGGCGGTCACCGGTGTCAACGAATTCCCGAACCTGGCCGAACAGCCGCTGTCCGAGGCCGCGCGCCGGCCCGGACAGGGGGTTCGCTACGGCGCTGCGTTCGAGGCACTGCGCAATCGCTCGGATGCCTACCTCGCCGCCAAGGGTGCGCGACCGCGTGCGCTGCTGGTGCCGCTGGGAACAGTGGCCGAGCACAATGTGCGGGTCACCTTCATTGCGAACCTGCTCGCCTCGGGCGGTATCGAGTCGATCAACCCCGGTCCGCTGGACGTGGCCGGAATCGGTACGGCGGCAACCGAATCCGGTGCCACGATCGCCGTATTGTGTGGTTCGGACAAGCGTTACACCGAGCAGGCGGGTCCGGCGGCCGAGCAGTTGCGTGCCGCCGGTATCGAGACGGTGCTGCTGGCCGGTGCGGAAAAGGCCGTTGCCGACCTCGGCGCCGCACAGCGCCCCGACGGTTATCTCGCGGCCCGCATCGATGCGGTGGCCGCACTGTCCGACCTGCTGGAGAAGGTGGGAGCCTGATGACATTGAGTCATATCGACAAGCCGGGCGAAATCGACGAGCCGGGCGGCATCGAGCATCGGATCGGCAGTTTCGCCGAGGTGCCGCTGTCCGAACGTCCGGCCGAACCCGCCGACGTCGACTCCGCACAGGTCGACGCCTATGTGCGCGCCGCCGCCGAGGCGAACAACTACACCCCCGAACAGTTGGTGTGGTCGACGCCCGAAGGTATCGACGTGCCACCGGTTTTCACCAGGGCCGACCGCGATGCCATTGCGGCCGAAGGGTATCCGCTCGACAGCGTGCCCGGTATCGCGCCGTTCCTGCGCGGTCCGTACCCGACGATGTACGTCAACCAGCCATGGACCATTCGCCAGTACGCGGGCTTCTCCACCGCCGCGGATTCGAATGCCTTCTATCGCCGCAATCTGCAGGCGGGCCAGAAGGGTCTGTCGGTCGCCTTCGATCTGGCCACCCACCGCGGCTACGACTCCGATCACCCGCGCGTCCAGGGTGATGTCGGGATGGCCGGTGTGGCCATCGATTCCATCCTCGACATGCGTCAGCTCTTCGACCACATCCCGCTGGATCAGGTCTCGGTGTCGATGACCATGAACGGCGCGGTGCTGCCGATCCTCGCGCTCTATGTGGTCGCGGCCGAGGAACAGGGCGTCGCACCGGAACAGCTGGCCGGAACCATTCAGAACGACATTCTGAAAGAGTTCATGGTCCGCAATACCTACATCTACCCGCCCAAGCCCTCGATGCGGATCATCTCCGATATCTTCGCCTACACCAGCGCGAAGATGCCGAAGTTCAACTCGATCTCCATCTCCGGCTACCACATCCAGGAGGCCGGAGCCACGGCCGATCTGGAATTGGCCTACACCCTCGCCGACGGTGTCGAGTACATTCGCGCGGGTATCGCCGCGGGCATGGAGGTCGACAAGTTCGCGCCGCGGCTGTCGTTCTTCTGGGCTATCGGCATGAACTTCTTCATGGAGGTCGCCAAACTCCGTGCGGGACGGCTGCTCTGGAGCGAGCTGGTCGCGAAGTTCGAGCCCAAGAGCGCGAAATCGCTTTCGCTGCGGACGCATTCGCAGACCTCGGGTTGGTCGCTGACCGCGCAGGACGCCTACAACAATGTGGCGCGCACCTGCATCGAGGCGATGGCCGCGACCCAGGGCCACACCCAGTCGCTGCACACCAACGCGCTCGACGAGGCGCTGGCCCTGCCGACGGACTTCTCCGCGCGCATCGCCCGCAATACCCAGCTGCTGATTCAGCAGGAGTCCAACACCACGCGCCCGATCGACCCCTGGGGCGGTTCGTACTACGTGGAATGGCTCACCCACCAGCTGGCCAACCGCGCCCGCGCGCATATCGCCGAGGTCGAGGCGCACGGCGGTATGGCGCAAGCGATCGGCGAGGGCATCCCGAAGCTGCGCATCGAGGAGGCGGCCGCTCGGACGCAGGCTCGCATCGATACCGGTCAGCAGCCCGTGATCGGCGTGAACAAGTACCAGGTCGAAGAGGACCAGCAGGTCGAGGTCCTCAAGGTCGAGAATTCGCGGGTGCGCGCCGAACAGATCGAGAAGCTGAACCGGCTTCGCGCCGAACGCGATTCGGCCGAGGTGAAGCGGGCGCTGGACGAATTGTCCCGTGCGGCGGCCTCTTCCGAGGGTGGCATGGAGAACAACCTGCTCGCGCTGGCCATCAACGCCGCGCGCGCCAAGGCCACCGTCGGTGAGATCTCCGATGCGCTGGAAAAGGTGTACGGCCGCCACCAGGCCGAGATCCGTACGCTCTCCGGTGTGTACCGCGACGAGGCCGGGAAGGTGACAAATATCAGCAAGGCGATCGAACTCGTCGAGGAATTCGCCGAGGCGGAGGGTCGTCGGCCGCGCATCCTGGTCGCCAAGATGGGCCAGGACGGGCACGACCGAGGTCAGAAGGTGATCGCCACGGCCTTCGCCGACCTCGGCTTCGACGTCGATGTGGGCCCGCTGTTCCAGACCCCGGAAGAGGTGGCGCAGCAGGCGGCCGATAACGACGTGCACGTCGTCGGCGTGTCCTCGCTGGCGGCCGGCCACCTCACGCTGGTGCCCGCCCTGCGGCAGGCACTGGCCGATGTCGGGCGACCCGACATCATGGTCATCGTCGGCGGCGTCATCCCGCCCGGTGACTTCGAGGAGCTGTACGCGGCGGGCGCGGCGGCGATCTTCCCGCCCGGCACGGTGATCGCGGACGCCGCGATCGATCTGCTGAAGAAGTTGGCGGGCGAACTCGGTCACGAGATCGGCGGCGGCAGCGGCGAATGACTCCAGCATCGCGCAGCGATTCGAGCAGCGGTGGTGGTCGGGCGATGGGTGCGAAGCGCGTCATAGATGTCGACGCACTCGCGCAGGCGGTCCGCTCTCAGGAGCGGGCCGCCCTTGCCCGGGCCATCACCCTGGTCGAGTCGACCAGGGCCGATCATCGGGAGCTCGCACAGCAGCTACTGCTGCGGCTGACCCCGCCGACCGATACGGTCACCTCGAATCGAGTCGGTATCACCGGTGTACCCGGCGTCGGCAAGTCGACGTTCATCGATGCGCTCGGTATGGATCTGATCGGCAAGGGGCATCGGGTCGCGGTGCTGGCCGTCGACCCGTCCTCCACCCGCACCGGCGGCTCCATCCTGGGTGACAAGACCCGCATGGCACGACTGTCGTTGGAGCGCAACGCCTATATCCGGCCCTCGCCGACAGCGGGCACCCTCGGCGGTGTCGCCAAGGCGACCCGCGAGACCATCGTGGTGCTCGAGGCGGCGGGCTACGACGTGATCCTGGTGGAGACCGTCGGTGTCGGCCAGTCCGAGGTGACGGTCGCCGATATGGTCGACGTGTTCTGCTTTCTGACCCTGGCCCGCACCGGAGATCAGCTGCAGGGCATCAAGAAAGGTGTCCTGGAACTCGCCGACTTGGTCGCGGTGAACAAGGCCGACGGCAAACACGAGATCGAGGCCAAGGCCGCCGCCCGTGAATTGGCCGGGGCGCTGCGCCTCATCCATCCGCACGACGCGCTCTGGCGTCCGCCGGTGCTCACTATGAGCGGTCTGGAAGGCCATGGGCTGGACAAGTTCTGGGACACCGTCCTCGAACACCGCCGGGTGCTCACCGAGGCCGGTGAATTCGCCGAGAAGCGGCGCCGCCAACAGGTCGACTGGACCTGGACCATGGTGCACGACCAACTGCTGCGCCGCCTCGCGGAGAACCCGAATGTCAAAGCCATTCGCGCACAAGTGGAGAAGCAGGTCCGCGACGGCACATTGACCGCCGCACTGGCCGCCGAGCAGCTCCTCGACGCCTTCGACAGTTGAGGTGGTGACACCCCGCCGCGGCGGTGCCGCGGGGTGTCGCCCAGTGTGTCAGACCGAATCGCCGTGGGCCTCGAGCAGGGTGCGCAAAGCGGTCGCGAGTTGCTTGCGCTGTGCGGGCGTGAGAGGTTCGAGCAGGCGGGCCTCGGTGGCGACGTGGTCGGGGAGTGCCGCATCGATGAGTTCGCGCCCAGCATCGGTGAGAGTGACGCGCACGCCCCGCCCATCGTGTTCGCTGCGTGCGCGGGTGACGAGGCCGCGTTCCTCCAGGCGGTCCAGGCGTTGGGTGACACCGCCAGAGGTGATCATCGCCGAACGCATGAGTTCGGTGGGGGTGAGGCGGTGGGGTGGATCGCTGCGACGAAGGGTGGCGAGCACGTCGAAGGAGGCGGCATCGAGTCCGTGCGCGGCGAAGGTCTTGCGTAGCTCGGTGCCGACCACCTGGGACAGCCTGGTCAATCTGCCGAGGACGGCCATCGGCGAGACGTCCAGGTCGGGACGCTGTACGCGCCATTGATCGAGCACCCGTTCGACATGATCTGTCACGCCCGCAGCCTAGCGAATACCTCAGTGGTGAGGTATCTCATAGCCGGGAATTGCTTAACGCTAAGCTATGTTCCTTAGGGCTGAGTAATTGATCCAGATCCGGATGGAAGGCGAATCATCATGCGTATCACCGTATTCGGAGCATCGGGCGACGTGGGCGGCCGAGTGGTGGCCGAGGCACTGGACCGTGGGCACGAAGTCACCGCGGTGGTCCGCGACCTCGCGCGTGCCGGTGCGGTACCCGCCGCGGCGACGTTGCGCTCGGGTGATGCGGCGAACCTCGACGATGTCATATCCCTGAGCGCCGGACAGGACCTCGTGATCACCGCGACCCGCCCGGCGCCCGGTCGCGAGCACGAACTGCCAGCCATCACCTCGGTGCTGTTGTCGGGCTTGGCGCGCACCGGCGTGCGGCTGCTGGTGGTCGGCGGCGCGGCCACGCTGCTCATACCCGGCGACGACGCGCTGACGTTGCACGAAAGCCCGGATTTCCCGGTCGAATTGCGTGCCATCGCCCGCGCCTGCGCCGACCAGCTCGCCATCTGCCGTGCCGAAACCGCCGCCGACTGGACGTATCTGAGCCCGCCCGCCGAACTGGTGCCGGGTCGGCGAACCGGCGCCTACCGGCTCGGCACGGACGAACTGCTCACGAATGCCGACGGAGTCTCGGCGATATCCATGGCGGATTTCGCGGTAGCGCTGCTCGACGAGGCCGAGCGGCCCGCGCACCGGCGAACCAGATTCACCGTCGCATCGCTGTGAGTGTCAGGCGATGTCGAAGATCCGTGCGGCATTTCGGTAGCAGACCTGCCGCAGCCAGGAATCACCCAGCTCCAGGCGCTCCAGCGCACTGATCGAATGCCCGTAGGAGTAAGGGATATTCGGAAAGTCGCTACCGAACAGAATGCGGTCACGCAACGAGTGCAGTCTGGCGTGCTCGGCGGTCGGAAAGGGTGCGGTGGCCTCGGTGAAATCGGTCCACACCATCGTCGTGTCCAGGTGCACACCCGGGTATTCCTCTGCCAGATCCAGGAATTCGGAGTACTCGGGTGTGCCCATATGCGCGATGATCAGCTGCAGGCGCGGATAGCGGTGCAGTAGACCGGCAATGGGTTCCGGTCCGGTGTACTCGCCGGGCGCGGGTCCGGAGCCACAGTGGATCAGCACCGGTATCCCGGCGTCCTCGATCATGCCCCACACCGGATTCAGCAACGGATCACCGGGATGAAAATCGCCGACCTGCACATGCACCTTGAACACCCGGGCGCCGCGCTCGATCGCCGCCTCCACATAGCTGTCCGCGTAATGTTCGGGATAGAACGTCGCCGTGTGCAGGCAGTCCGGGGTGCGTTCGGCGAAATCGGCGGTCCATTCGTTGAGCCACGCCGCCATATCCGGCTTGTGCGGATACACCAGCGAGGTGAACGCGCGAACACCGAAGCCGCGCAATGTCTTCAAACGGACCTGCTCGTCGTCGCGGTAGGCGATCGGCCACTCCCGGCCGACCAGCGGACCGGCCGAATCGAAGTACGCCCACACCTTGGCCATGACCTGCTCCGGCATGAAATGCGTATGGACGTCGATGATTCCGGGCAGTTCCAGCCGGGTGCGGAAAGCGGTCAGGTAGGTATTGTCGTCGCTGTCACCGATCATCGAGCAGCCTCCTGCGGGTATACCGACCGTGCGAAGTCACCCACCCTGGTGATCAATCGCTCGAAGAACACCTCGGGGTCGGTGCCGACCACGATGTCGGCGTTGGGTTCTCGGCCCCACATACCCGCCCAGTCCGCCACCGTGGTGGCCCGGGTGATGGCGCCGACGAGTTCGACATCGACTGTGGCAGGTCGCGTTATGGCGAGCGCCGGATCCAGCGCGACGGCCGCCGCGAACGGATCGTGCATATGCGCGAGATAGCCCTGGTCGTAGAGTTTGTGGAAATCGAAGTAGAACCGGACCGCATCGGTGAAGTGACGCACGATCGGATTGCTCGTCGCGGACCTGGCCTCCGGCGGATCGGTCTCCGAAACGAGCTCCACCGGCAGACTCCCCGCGCGTTCGGCGAGCTGCGCCACATGCTTGGGCCGCATTTCGATGGTCTCGGTGATATCGAGCGCGCACACGATCGGCCGCCGGTCGGCGGGGGCGGCGGAGAAGGCGTCGAAGACCTCCTTGGCCGCCTCCGGATCCACGTGCACATTCCATTCGTTGGTCGGCGTGGTGTTGCCCGGGTGATTGAAGGCTCCGCCCATGATCACCAGCCGCCGCAGCAGCAGCGGCAGTCGTGGTTCGAGGCGAAGGGCGAGCGCCAGATTCGTCAGCGGTCCCGTGCAGAGCCCGACGATCTCGCCGGGAGCCCCGCGCACCAGCTCGACCCACATCTCGGCCGCCGCCCGGGCCGAGATGTGCCGCGCGGATTGCGGCAGTTCCGCATATCCGACACCCTGCGGCCCATGCGTGTCCTCGGTGGTGCGCAGCGGGATCGCGAGCGGTTCCGGGGCACCGAGCGCGACCTCGATATCGGGTGCACGGCACACCTCCAGCCAGGCGAGATTGTTCGCCGCCACCTGCGGTGCGGGAACGTTGCCCGCGGTGGCGGCGATTCCCACGATCTCGGCCTCCGGGGAGGCGAGCAGGTAGAGAAGCGCGAGTGAATCATCGATCCCGGTATCGACATCCATGACGATCTTCTGCCGCACCAGTCGAGCCTAGCGAGCGGCCCCGGGCGGCTCAGTAGGTGGGCAGCACGTAGTCGTCGGTATTCGACATCATCCGCAGCATGACCGGGCGCATCACCCGCGAGGTCATCACCTTCATACTCGTGCGCGCCATCCGCGAGCCGAGGCGCGAGGTGGGCAGCATCATCTTGATGCCGCCACCGGGCAGCTCCTTGGCCTTGTCCAGGAACGGTTGGACGATCTCCTCGTAACGGTTCAGTGCGGTCGCGAGATCATCTGGGGCGGCGGCGATTTCACCGGCCAAGACGTAGGCGCCGACGATGGCCATCGCGGTGCCCATACCGGTCATCGGGGAGCCGCAGAAGCCGGAGTCGCCGAGCAGCGTGACCCGTCCGGTCGACAGCGACGGCATATCGACGCGCGCCAGCATGTCGAAGTAGAAGTCCGGGGTGCTGGTCATCGCGTCGAGGATGGCCGGGGCCTCCCATCCGGCCTCGGCCAGCATGTCGTGGATGAGCCGCTGCTGCGCGGCGACATCGCGGCGCAGTGCCGGATCGGCCTCGGTGCGCAGGGTGATGATCGCCTTCGAGGTGGCCGGATCGGCATCAGGTCGAATCGCGACCGCGGCACTGGGCACCGTATGCATCTTGAACCAGCCCGGCTCGGTTCCGGCGGGTGTCGGGATGGTGAAGAACGACATGTAGCCGCCGAGATAGGTGACGAACTGCTCCTCCGGTCCGAAGGCCAGCTGCCGGGTCGCCGAATGCACACCGTCCGCGCCGACGACCAGATCGAACCGCTCGGTCCGCCCCGATGCGAAGTCGACCTCGACGCCCGTGTCGTCCTGGCGCAACGCCGCGATCCACTCGCCGTAGCGGTAATCGAGTTCGCCCGCCGTGCTGGCCAGTTCGGTGAGCAGTACCTGATTCAAATCGCCTCGGGTGATCTCGATTTCGGCCACTGGGCCCTTGCCGTCGAACATCTCCGCAGGCATCCGGGCGAACTCCCGGCCATTTTCGTCGACGTAGGCCATGCCGCGCTCGTCGAGCTGGTACTTGCGGATGCCCGGCACGAGACCCATCCGCTCGGCGACCTCGCGGCTCGGGCCGCGCAGGTCAACGGCCTGTCCACCCGGGCGCGGCTTCGGAGCGCGCTCGACGACGCTGGTTCGGACGCCCGCCCGCAGCAATTGCAATGCGAGTGCGTTGCCTGCGATGCCGCCGCCGCTGATGAGGATGTGGAGGGATTTGATGCTCATGACTCCGCCTCGCTGACGCTCGGCTCCGTCATGACCATCACGGATGGCTGTGTCATTGATTCGATCGCTGCGCTCTCTCATGTGACCGGGCCAATCTCTCGAACGAATGTGTCAGACGTATGTCTAACACGAAGTTGGCACGAATGTCTAGTACAAATGTCTCAGGCGTGTGTAAGCTGAGGTCATGGGAAACCGAGAAGACCTATTGGCGGGAGCGCGTAAGGCCATCATCGAACGTGGCGTGGCGAAGACGACCGCGCGCGATATCGCCGCGGCCGCGGGTGTCAGCCTGGCCGCGATCGGCTATCACTTCGGGTCGAAGGATCGGCTGATCACCGAGGCGCTCGCGGAGGCGCTCGGCAACGATATCGGCGACCGGATGGAGGCCTTGATCCGCGCGGGCGGTGGGCAGCCGCCGCTCGAGGCGTTCACCCAGATGTGGAACGCGATGCCGCAGGTCTTCGAGGACAACCGGGACGGCATGCTGGCCAGTCTGGAGAATCTGGTGCGCGTCGCGCGGACACCGGAATCGCGGACATTCATGGACGAAAGCCTCAACGGTGCATACGAGGACATCGGTCGAGCGGTCCGGGAATCCCGTCCCGACCTCGATGCGGACACCGCCCAGGCGATAGGTGAGCTGTATTTCGTGCTGACCCAGGGCCTCGGCATCCTGCGGACGATCACCGGGGGTGAGAACCTGCCCGACGGCGCACGACTGGCCAAGGCGATTGCGGCCCTGGCCGGTGAGTCCTGAGCGCGTCGAACAGCGCGGGGTCTATCGGGTGTGCAGCGGCCACACCGGCCGATCCGCGCCGTAACGCGGTGCGGGCCACGCGTAATCCGGATACTCGGCGAGCACCGGTGCGGCGGTGGTGACATTGCCGTGGGTGACCGCCGCCATCGGACTCGGCGGCGCGGCCTGCGGGTGACGCGGGGCGCGTCCGGGCGCGTCGAGGAGCCAGGATGCGGTGCGCGCCAACGCGACTCGGACATCGCGGCCGATACCGTCATGTGCGCGGGCGACCAGCGCATCGATCACCCCGGCGGCGAGCAGATAGCCGGAGGCGTGGTCGAGTGCCTGCGCGGGCAGCGTCCCCGGGACCGCGGGTGCGCCCTCCACGATCGAAATACCGGCCGCGGCCTGCACGATGCTGTCGAAACCGCGCCGCCGACCCCACGGGCCCGATTCGCCCCACGCCGATATCCGACCGTGTACGAGGCCGGGACGACGGGCGGCGGTGAGCCCGGCGTTTTCCAGTACGCCGGGTCGATATCCGGTGATCATTACGTCGGCGGCGGCTAGCAGCTCGTTGTACAGCGGCAGGTGCCGGTGCAGGTCCAGCAGCGTGGAGCGCTTGCCCTGGCAGGTGTCGTGGTACTGCCATGGGATCTCGGGTAGGTGCGGCGGGTCGATCCGCAGCACCTCGGCGCCGAGCAGCGCCAGGGTTCTGGTCGCGACGGGTCCGGCGATCACCCGGGTCAGATCGAGTACCCGAACCCCGCGCAACGGCTGCAATGGCGATGCCCCGATCGGCAGGCCGAGTTCGCCACGGTCGATCCGGGTGTCGACCGCCACCAGCGGACCGGAGGCGGCGGCCGCACCCTGTTGGCTCTCCGCCCACTCCTGCTCGCTCCGCACCTGGACCGCGATGGCGCCGTGCGCGGCCGCACGTTCCTCGATATCGCGGGCCCGGCTCATCGCCATCTGCGCCACCGCGAGATCGACGGGGGCGTCGTCGGGCAGTCCGAGCGAGGCGAGCAATCGCGCGCGGTGATGTGGATAGTTGGCGTGGGTGCGGACCCAGCCGTCGAAGGTGGGAAAGAATCCCGACAGATCGGCGAATACCTTGGCGGGCGCACCGCCGACGCGCAGCAGGCGTTCACTGGAGAAGGCGGCGGTGATCCGGACCGGATCCAGCCGGTGCAGCACCGGATTCAGGTGGTGTGCGTCGCGGATTCGGTTCGCCGCCGCTGTCACCGCGGCCACCGATCCGGCGGCCAGCGCCCAAACCGGCAGCGCCGCAGCCAAACAGCTGCCCGGATCGGCGGCGGGGACGGTGCCGGAGGCCGGTACACCGATTCCGGCCTCGTAGTCGCGGACCAGCTGTTCGTGCGCAATCACGAGATCGAGAGTAGTTGTTGTGCCGCAGTAGTAGGGTCGGGGCCATGACGCCGCTGCAGCGTTATATCGCCGAAGAGATAGCCACCGACCATGCCGACGGATTGATCGGCCGCCGGGAAGCACTGCGCCGACTAGGAATGCTCGGGGTCGGCGCCACCGCCGCGATCGCCTTGCTCGCCGCCTGCTCCAATAGCGGCGACCAGGCGAATACCGCGTCGACGGGCTCGAAACCCGCGGCGTCGTCGGCCCCGCCGGGTACCAACGGCGCGGTCCCGGCCACCGCGATCACCTTTCCCGGACCGGACGGACGCACGCTACAAGCCGCTTGGGCGGCT